>NZ_DATIND010000092.1 GCF_035474595.1 Longimicrobium sp. | reverse complement strand
CAGCGAACGTGCGGCACCGGCTATAGATCCTTCGGCCTGCAAATACCTGTGCAGATTCAGCTTGCACTGTGGCCGGCCTCAGGATGACGTCTCCCTAGTCTTGAGCGGAAATGCACAGGTAATCTCCAGATACGGTATGACAAGGGCCGGAAAGAGGATCACGCGGAGACACGGAGGACCGCGCGGATTCCCTTCCTGTCTCGGTACCTCTGTGCTCCGTGTGAAAAAAAGCGGAAGGGCGGAGAAGCCCGAAAGCTCCTCCGCCCTTCCATGCCGGGATGTGGATCTATGCGTCGAAGCGGCTACGACACCGCCCAGAAGCCTTCCAGCGCCCCACCATCGGCGCTCTCGCGCAGCTTCTCGAACGCGCGGTTGCGAATCTGGCGGATGCGCTCGCGGGTCACGCCCAGCATCGACCCGATCTCCTCCAGCGTACGCTCCTCGCCCTCGTCCAGCCCGTAGTACAGGTACAGGATCTTGCGCTCGCGCTCGGTGAGGTACTTCTCGAACATCTTCTCCAGGAACTCGCGCCGCGCCTGGCTCTCGACCTCCTCCTCGATCTCCACCGCCTCGCTGCCGGCGAAGCGCTCGCCGAAGCTGGCGCTGTCGCGGTCGCCGCGGTCCAGCGGCGCGTCGAGCGAAAGCTCGCTGGCGGCCACCCGGCGCAGCGCGCGGATGGTGTCCACCGGCTCGCCCATCTCGTCGGCGATCTCCTCGTCGGTGGGCGAGCGGCCCAGCGTCTGGGTGAGCGCCGTGTCCACCCGGGAGAGGCGGACCAGGTTGGAGTTCTGGTTCAGCGGGATGCGCACCGAGCGGGTCTGCTCGGCCAGCGCCTGCAGCACCGTCTGGCGGATCCACCACACGGCGTACGAGATGAACTTGACCCCCTTGTCGGGGTCGAACTTCTTCACCGCCTTCAGCAGCCCCTCGTTCCCGATGCAGACGAGCTCGGCAAGGCCCAGCCCGCGGCCCTGGTACTTCTTCACGTAGCTGATGACGAACCGGAGGTTCGCCGTCACCAGCCGCTCCGCGGCCTCCTTGTCTCCGCTGCGAGCCCGGTGAGCAAGCGCGCGCTCCTCGGCGGGGTCTTCGATCAGCGGGTACTTCTCGACGTCATGCAGGTACTGGTCGAACGAGTCGAGGGCCCGTGAGCTCAAGAACATTTCGGTTCGCCTTTCTGAAAGAACAAGAGCAGCGAGCCTCGGTGGTGTTCGAGGACTCGCTGCTCCTGCGTGGGCTAAGGATGTCTCCCGGAAATCCCCATAGCCGGCAAAGCTAACCCGGTCAAGAGCGGAAGTCAATTTCCCCGCGTGCCCCAAGTGGACGCGGTGGGATTTCCAGCAAGCACAACCCGTTGTGGTCCGCGCGTTTGCGCGCACCTTCACACGGCGGTCCGCTCAGACGCCGCCGTGCGTGGCTCCGTTCCCGTTCGCGCCGGGATGCGGGGTGCCGTTCGCCGCGCCGAAAGCCAGCGCGGCGTTGATCCCCCCGAAGCCGAACGAGTTCGAGACGGCGTACCGCACGTTTCGCGCCTCGCCCGGTCCCGTGGAGTAGCACAGGTCGCACTCCTCGCCGGGCTCCTCCAGGTTCAGCGTGGGCGGCACCCACCCGCGCTCGATGACCAGCGCGGTGATGGCCGCCTCGACCGCGCCGGTGGCGCCCAGGCAGTGCGCATGGTACCCCTTGGTGCCGCTCACGATCGCTTTTTCGGCGTGCTCGCCCAGCACCGAGCGGATCACGCGGCTCTCGGTGCTGTCGTTCAGCGGGGTGGACGAGGCGTGCGCGTTCACGTAGTCGACCTGCTCCGGGGCCACGCCGCCGGTGCGCAGCGCGGTGTTCATCGCGCGCACGGCCTGCGCGCCGTCGGGGCGCGGCGCGGTCATGTGGTGCGCGTCGTTGCTGGTGCCGTATCCGAGGATTTCGGCGTACACGTGCGCGCCGCGCGCCTTCGCCCGCTCGTACTCCTCCAGGACGAGGACGCACGCCGCCTCGCCCATCACGAAGCCGTCGCGGTCGCGGTCGAAGGGGCGCGAGGCGCGCCGGGGATCGTCGTTGCGCGTGGACATGGCGCGGATGATGGCGAAGGCGCCGTAGCAGAGCGGCGCCAGCGGCGTCTCCACCCCGCCGGCCAGCACCACGTCGGCGTCGCCGTCGCGGATGGCGCGCCAGCCGTCGCCCACGGCGATGGCGCCCGAGGCGCAGCTCATCCCGTTGGTGGAGTTGGGGCCGGTGAAGCCGAACTCGATGGCCACGTTGCAGCTGGCGGCGCCGTTGAACACGGCCAAGGCCAGCAGCGGGTCCACCCCGCGCACGCCGTTCTGCACGTAGCTGGTGAACTGCCCCTCGCCGTAGGCCACGCCGCCCAGCGCGCTCCCCATCAGCACGCCCACGCGGTCGGGGTCCTCGGCCGCCGGGTCGATCCCCGCGTTCTCCAGCGCCAGGCGCGAGGCGGCGATGGAGAACTGGGCGTAGCGCTCGGTGCGCTTCACCCGCTGCCGGTCCATGTAGTCGGCGGGCTCGAAGTCGTTCACCTGCGCGGCGATCTGCGTGCGGAAGGGCGACGGGTCGAAGCGGTCGATGCGCTGCACGGCGCTCTCGCGGCGGCGCAGCCCTTCCCACAGCCCCTCCACGCCGGTGCCGATGGGCGTGATGGCGCCGATGCCGGTGACGACCACGCGCCGCCGGGGGGGTGTGCCGTTGCCGTTGGTGTCGCTCATGCCGTTGTACCGCTTGGATTTACAGGGAAGATGGAAGATGCGGCGCGGGATGCGGCCCGGCCGCCCGCGCCCGTGGGGTACCACGGCCGCGGTGCCGCCCGGTCTCTGCTACACCGGATGCAAGTTTCGGTGCGCGCGGATGTTTGCGGCCGAACGCAAAGCGCGGCGCGGGTTATCCCCACTCCGCCTCCGCCGCGGCGGCCGCCCCGGGTGTTCTCTCGTGCTACGCCTGTGCGCGCGCGAGTCACGGTCGGACCGCTGCGGAGCCCCCGGGCCGCGCCGGCGCAGGGCCGCCGCCGGGATGGCGAGATTTGAATCATCGGTGCGAAGTTCGTGGCCGGGCGGCCAAGTTCGGCGGTCGGCGGCGCGGGCGCAACGGGCGTCGCTGGATGGGCGGGACGAACCGCGGTAAACTGCGGGCGGGGGATGGATGAACCGCGAGTCCGGAGGGGACGATGGGGGATGCGACGGTGGAGCTGCACGCGGACGACGGCGGGGCGGGGGATGGGCTCCCCGTCGTCTTCCTCCACTCGCTGGCGGGGAACACGCGCCACTGGGAGGCGCAGCTCGCGCACCTGCGCGCCTCGCGGCGGGCGGTGGCGCTGGACTGGCGCGGGCACGGGCGCTCGGGCGCGGCGCCGGACGGCGGCTGGTCGCCCGCGGAGATGGCGCGGGACGTCGCGGCGGCGGTGGACCGGCTGGGGCTGGCGCGCTTCGTCCTCGCCGGCCACAGCGCGGGGGGACTGGTCGCGCTGGCGTACGCGGGGATGCACCCGGAGCGCGTGGCGGGGCTGTTCCTGCTCGATCCCTCGGGCGACATGCGGCGCGTTCCCGCGGAGATGATCGACCCGTTCCTCGCCACGCTGGAGGGGGACGGGTATCAAGAGGCGATCGACGCCTACTGGCGCGGCATCGCGGGCGCGGACCCCGCCGTCCGCGACCGCCTGCTGGCTGATCTGCGCGCGACGCCGCGGGCCACCGTCGCCGGCATCCTCCGCGCGCTTCGCGACCTGGACGTGGAGGCGCTGCTGCGGGGCTACCGCGGGCTGCGCATCTCCATCACCACGCCGCAGAACGACGGGCCGATGAGCCTGCACGTCATCGACCCGTCGCTCGCGCACCGGATGGTGACCGGCACCGGCCACTGGATCCAGCTCGACCGCCCCGAAGAGGTGAACCGCATGCTGGACGAGTTCATCGCGGAGGTGGAGGCGGCGGTGTGAAAGTGGCCCCCGCGCATGCCGCGCGCGGGGGCCGGTCTTCATCTCCCCTCCTCCTTCACGGCGCGGAGGCCGAGGAAGAGCGGGATCTCGCGCGTGGCCAGCCGTTCGGCGCGGGCGTGCGGGCCGGGCTCCGGAGACTTGTGCGTGGGGATCTCGTGGATGCCGTCGACCCGCAGCCCGCAGGCGGCCAGGCCGTTCACGTACGCCCCGAGCGGGCGGTGATAGCTGCGGGTGAAGCCGTGGCGGGCGGCGCCGTAGCTCTTCATCGGCACCGCCAGCCGCGTCAGGTACCGGTCCACGCGGCGGTACTGCAGCTTGCGCTGGC
Source organism: Longimicrobium sp. (assembly GCF_035474595.1). NCBI lineage: Bacteria > Pseudomonadati > Gemmatimonadota > Longimicrobiia > Longimicrobiales > Longimicrobiaceae > Longimicrobium > Longimicrobium sp. Next base: position 62,480 of record NZ_DATIND010000092.1, on the reverse strand, counting down.
GGTCCCATCCCCACCCGCTCTGGCGGGGGATGCGGAAGCACGGGTGCGTCATCAGCAGCACCACGCGCCCGCCGGGCCGCACCGCCCACGCCGCCGCCGCCAGCGCGTCTTCCAGCGGGTCGATGTCCTGGATGCTCAGCAGGAACACCGCCGCGTCGAACGCGCCCGCCTGGAGCTCGCCGATCTCCTGCAGCTTCGTGGCGTCGCCCTGGACGAAGCGGCCGTGCGCGGCGTGGTGGCGCCGCGCGAACTCCAGCAGCCTGCGGCTGGCGTCCACGCCGGTGTAGCGCGCGCCGGCCCCGGCCACGTGCGGGGCCAGCACCCCCGGCCCGCAGCCCACGTCCAGCACCTGCTCGCCGCGCGCGGGGAGCAGCAGCTCCAGCAGCGCGGGGATGGCGACGCGGCGGTGGTGCTCGCTTCCCTCGGCGCCCACCCAGCCGGTGTACCAGTCGGCCACCGGGTTCCAGCTGTCGCTCCCTGCAGGCCGAGCCTGATTCTTTCTTCTTCCCATCGGGCCACGCTCGTGTTCATGGGTTGATCGCTCGATTTCGGGAAAAACGGGAAAAGCCGCGGCGCGTGCCTGCACACGCGCCGCGGCCTGCGGGCGAACGAAAAAGGCCGTGGGCGCGCACGAGAGCGCGCCCACGGCCTGTCGCGACCGGCTTCTGCCGGGGCTTACGACATCCGTACGATGGGCACAGCCTCGCCGCAGGCGGATCCGCGACCGTGGCCGCGGATGCGCCGCATCGAAATGCCCATGTGGATGTCCACCATCATCTTGCCATCACCTGGAAACGGGTTGCGGATGAACGGTATCCACGCTCCCGCCGCGTGTCAATCGCCGGTCCGCGGGAAGGCGCCGCTCACACGTAGCAGCCCTGGCTGCACGAGCCGGCGGGCCCGCAGCTCACCCCGTAGCAGGTGTAGCCGTAGCAGGTGTTGTCGGTCTGCACCACGCAGTTGGCCTCGGTGGGGTTGCAGGTCACGTACTGCGTTCCGCCGCACCCCGTGTCGCAGGTGTTCTCGCCGCCCGCCGTGTTGTTGTTGCACCCGGCCTCCCAGCACGTCCCGTCGCCGCTGTTGGTGTTCTCGTCCACGGGGTACGCGCGGGAGTCGTGCGCGCGCACCGTGCCGCCCATCACGACGCGTCCGGCGGGCGTGGTGTCGAACGATTCGACCAGCAGCGTGTCCAGCTCGAGCGCCAGCTTCTTCATGAGGTGCCTCCGAGGGGTGGGGGTCGAAGGAAAGGCTCGTGAGCCGGCCGGCACAGGAGCGCGGCCGCGGCTCGGGCGTAAACAGATGCATTTCGCGCTCCATGGCGCAACCGATTCGTAAATCAGCGAAATGGGCGCTCAACGCCTGTTTGTGTGGCGTGATACGATCGTGATCGCGCGCGTCAACCGAAGCGCTCCAGGCGGAATGGGGCGAGGTCGAAGCGGGTGCGGCCCTCGGTCAGCAGGTCGGCGTGCAGCTCGCCGATGGCGGAGGCGAACTTGAAGCCGTGGCCCGAGCAGGGGGTGGAGATGAGGACGCGCGGATGCGCCGGGTGGAAGCCGATGGCGAAGTCGCCGTCCGGGGTGTTGGTGAAGAGACAGGTCGTGCTCTCGCGCACCGGCGCGGCCGCGGCGGCGGGGAGGATCTGGCGCAGCGCGGCCCGCAGCGGCTCCACCTCGTCTGAGTCGACGGTGCGGCGAATGCCGTCGGGGTGCGCGGCGGTCTCGCCCTGGTGCATCCGCGCGGCCTTCACGCCCTTCTCCAGCCGCGGGAAGCCGTAGCCGATGAAGCCCGTCGTGTGCTCCCACGCGTAGATCGGGCAGCGCTCCGGCTCGTAATCCTCACCCGCGGGGAGATCGAACCAGAACGGCACCTGGCGCTCGACGGTGAGCGGGAGATCGATCCCGCCCAGCAGCTCCCGCGTCCACGCGCCGGCGGTGACGAGCAGGCGATCGGCCGTCCACGCCTGCGTCGCGGTGCGGACGCGGACGCCGTCTCCGTCTTCCTCCCACCCCGCCACCGGCTCGCCGTAGCGGAGGTCGGCGCCGTGGCGGGCGGCGAGCGCCAGGTGCGCGGCGGTGCACGCCTCGGGGTGGAGATATCCCGCGCGCGGGTCGAACACGGCGACGAGGTCGCCGGAGATGGCGAAGGCGGGGAAGCGGACGCGGACCGCGGCGGGCGACAGCAACTCGTACGGGAGCCCGTGCTCGGCGGCGCTGCGGAGGGTGCCGGTGATGAGCATTCCGTCCCGCGGGCCGATCATCAGGCCACCGTGGATGCGCATCAGCGGCTCGCCGGCGTCGCGCTCCAGCTCGCGCCAGAGCTCGTACGCGCGCTGCACGAGCGGGACGTACAGCGGGTGCTCGAAGTACATCTCGCGGATGATGCGGCTGTCGCCGTGCGACGAGCCGTGGGCGTGCGGCTGCGGCCAGCGGTCCAGCCCCAGCACGCGCAGCCCGCGCCGCGCCAGGTGGTACGCCGAGGCGCTGCCCATCGCGCCCAGGCCGGCCACGATCACGTCGTATCGATCCGTCATGTGGATGCCGGGTAGGGAGTCGTGCTTCACGATCCCGGCAGTTTACCACGGCGGCCGCGGCGGCGACACGGCGTCGGCACGGCTTGGCCGCGGCAGGGTGGAAGGCGAATGGAATTCGCATGCAACAACAGCACAAAGTCGCTCCGCGACTGCGGCCGCGGCATTCGGGCGCAAGATCGAAGGCTGGTGCTGGGTAACTCACAGACGCGGCTGCGCTGCGCGATCTAATACCACTCCGCCACTCCTCCGTGATGCGAGCAGGTGCCGCGGCGATGCGTGCTGAACGACGGCGTGCCGTCGCGGCAGCGGGCGGTTGCTCCGGACGGTGCGCTGCGCTCCGAGCGCCGTCGCGAACGTGGTCGCTCGCCGTCTGTCGAACTGCGCGCCGAGCGTGGACGATCGTTGTCGTCGGCCGATGGCGAGGACGAGGTCAGGCGCGTGGTGGGGAGATGCACGAAGCCGATGCGCGGGCCGCCGATCTCGTAGACCGCCGCCCAGCCGCGCGAATCCCGTGATCCGACTTCGATACGATCGCCGCGCGAGAGCGTGCGCACGACGGCGTACGAGGTGCCGGCGCCGGAGCGCACGTTCACCTGGCCGCGTGCGTACAGCGTTTCGCGCTGCTGGCCGTAGCCGCTGCTGTCGACGATCGAGAGCGGCGCGTAGCCGCTGGCGCCGGTGTAGCCGCCGCCCGGGTGGCCGGCGATGCTGCCGCAGAACCCCACGACGAGCAGCAGCATGAACCCGATGCCGCCGCATCCCATGCACCCGGCCAGCGTGTTCCCCGCGCCAGCCGGCGCCGCCGAGCCTCCGCGCCCGCCGCCACCGATGCGCGAGCGCGAGCGGATGCCCGTCCCCGGGATCCCCGCGTTCAGGTAGGTGCCCCGGCGGCCGGTGTTCACGCTCATCCCACGCACGCCCACCGTCGTGCTCACGCCGGAGCGGCTGAAGTTCAGCCGGACGCCGGGTGCGATCTTCACCGATTTGCGGAAACGGAAGCCCATGACTTCACCTCGGGATGAACGGGTCCTCAATACTCAGGGAGATTGATCCACTTCTTCACGCCTGCATGCCCGGAGCAGGTGCCCGGACGGTGTTTGCTGTAAGAATAGCTTCCGTCCCGGCAGAGCGCGGTCGCGGACGAGGCTTCGCGTTCGCCATGATGCCGGATCTTCGATGCTCCCCAGGCGGCGACAGTGGCCGAGATGGCAAACCCGATCACCCGCAACGGCTTCAGAAGCCGGCGCCGCTTCTCCGCTCGCTTCCTGCGCCTCTCCTCTTCCTGCCGACGCTTTGCTTCCGCACGCTCCCTCGCCTGCCACTGACGCAACGATTTCTCGGAATCCATTGATTCTCCAAGCTCACTATGGTTCTTCGAGCGGATCAAGGCTCTTTCTCGGACGGGGTGGTGCAGAACGGCGCGGTCGTCGGAGGGTTCGGGCCCGGGTGATGGATCCAGCATCGGACGCCACCGCGGGACGAGCAGGTTCCACCTGAATGCTTGCTGAACGACGCTGTGCCGTCGCGACAGATCGCCGTTCTGTCGGTAAGCGACAGGAGCGGTGCCGCGGGCGGCGGCGGAGGCCGTGAGATTATCCCGCGCGGCTGCTGGGACGTGCTCGATTCTTTCCCGTCATCGCCTCCGCCGCGGAGAGCCGCTACAGCGATGGCAAGGATCAGCACGACGGCGAAGATGCTCCCCGCTTCCCACGACAGGCGCCACTTCCTCTTCTCAGGGGCGTCAACGATGCGATCGATGTCGTCGTGAGCTTCCGGCTCGGGCGGTGGAGGTGACGGAGTCTGCTCCTGTCGCATCACATCCCGGACTTTGGCTTCGATGTCGTCGGCATCGTCCGATGGACCGTGGGCGGGATCGCGGGGATCTCGTTGCGTCATGATGATGCGTTCGGGGAGAGGGTCGATCGGTGACGCGTCCAGCGGTGGTTCCGACGGCGCGTCTTTTACGTCGCCGCTGACCAACTGTGGATTTGACGGACGTTGATCTGACGTTTCCCAAAGCGGTTTTAGAGGGATGAAAATCAGCAGCGCGGGAGCGATCTCCCGCGGCTGCGTTGATGTTTGTTGCGTGTCAGTCCGTCCGCCTGCGGCGAGATTCAGATGCGGTTTGTTTGCGCCGCCGCTGGATCAACGCTGGACATTATCGCCAAAACCATCCTCCGCGCGGATTCGGAGGCGACGCACTGCCGCTCGCCTCGCGCGATGTCCGCGAAGGCGGACAGTGTGCAGTTGTAGCCGCGACTTCAGTCGCATCTTCGAATTCCTCCCCGTGCAGCCAACCCGCCGCTGCACGCAACATCATAAACCAACGGCGGCATTCATCCGCTCTGGATTGGCCCGCAGAGCGGGCGAGGCGGCTTGCATCGCCCGCATCCGCACGGGCGCTTGACGGTGGCTGACGCAGGGTGCTTCTTCGATGCGGGGCTGCCTACCTCGGCCGCGATCCCGCGGCATCGGCTCCGCGAACGCCGGCCTCGCGCCGAGGCGTTCGCCGCATCTCCCACCACACCCCAGCCCGGGAGGAGACCATGCCCAAGCTCACGCTGAACCCCGAGGACCTGGTCATCGAAAGCTTCGAAACGCCGGTCACCCAGGATACGGCATCGCTGCTCATCACGCCGCGCACGAACGAGCCGGGCTGCGTCCCCGGAAGCAAGGCGACGGTCTGCTTCTGCTAGATCGCGGGCCGAGATCGGACAAATGGATGTGCCCCGGCGCCAGAGCGGCGCCGGGGCATTTTCGTTTGGCGATGAAACGGTGCAACCGGATGTGCGGGCAGGTCCTGACGCCGCCCTCGAAAGACGTCATCCTGAGGCCGGCCACGCCGCAAGCTGCACCCGCGCGGAAAGTCGCAGGCCGAAGGATCCATACCCTGCCTCGCACGTGAGCAGGGGACCGGCGACCGACATCCCGGCGCGCGGAGCATGCTGACGTGCTATCCGGCGATAGATCCTTCGGCCTGAATGCACTTGTGCGGAAGCGGCTCGGGCGTGGCCGGCCTCAGGATGACGTCTTTTCGCGGGGGATTGGCGTCTCCCTCTGACTCTACATCCAGCGCGGCGCTGTTATCTCCCCTCTGATTCGCCCTCCAGCGCGGCGCGGAAGGCGTCGAGGGTGGGCTCCAGGGGCTCGGCGTGGGAGGGGCGGCCGAGGAGGCGCTGCAACTCGGGGGGGATGGGGATCTCGTGGCCGACGAGCGGCTCGACGACGGCCTCGAACTTGGCGGGGTGCGCGGTGGCGACGACGATCCAGTCGCTGCCGCCGAGGCGCTCGCGCGCGGCGATGGCGGTGGCGGTGTGCGGGTCCCACACGGTGCCCCACCGCGATTCGCCTTCGCGGATCACGCGGCGAATCTCGTCGTCGTCCACCTGCTCCGCGCACAGCGCCGCGCGCGCAGGCTCGTGGCCGCCGAAGAGGTGGAAGATGCGCTCCATGTTGCTGGGATCGCCCACGTCCATCGCGCTGGCGAGCGTGGCCACGGTCGGGTGCGCGGCCCACGCGCCGCCCGCGGCGAACGCGGCGATGGCGCGGTTCGCGTTCGTGGCCATCACCACCTGGCGGATGGGGAGCCCGGCGCGGCGCGCCCAGAGCGCCGCCGCGGCGTTGCCCAGGTTGCCCGAGGGGATGACGAAGCCCGGCTCCGCGCCGTGGCGGCGGACGTACTCGCGCGCGGCCCAGGCGTAATAGGCCATCTGCGGCAGCAGCCGGCCCACGTTGATGCTGTTGGCCGACGACAATCGCCGCGCCGCGCGGAGCGCCGGGTCCGCCATGGCCGCCTTCACCAGGCGCTGGCAGTCGTCGAAGGCGCCGCGCACGGCGAACGCGCGCACGTTGCCGCCCCACGCGGTGAGCTGCTTCTCCTGCCGCGGCGACACCATCCCCGCCGGATACAGCACGGCGACCTCCACGCCCGGGCGCCCGTGGAACGCCGCCGCCACCGCGCCGCCGGTGTCGCCCGAGGTGGCGACGAGGATGGTGAGCGGCCGCGCGTCGCCGCCGTCGAGGCGCGACATCAGCGCGGCCAGGAAGCGCGCGCCCACGTCCTTGAACGCCGCGGTCGGCCCGTGGAACAGCTCCAGCACGGCGGTGCGATCGCGCAGATCTCGCAGCGGCACGGGAACGGTGAACGCCTCGCGGCAGATGGCGCCCAGCGCGGGCGCCAGCACATCGCCCGCGAAGAACGGCGCCAGCAGCCGCTCGGCGACCTCCGCCAGCGTCTCCGCGCCGTCCAGCGCCTCGGGCGCGATGGGGGGATACGCCTCGGGGACGTAGAGGCCGCCGTCCGGCGCCAGCCCGCGCTCCACCGCCGCGGAGAGCGGGACGGGATCGGATTGGCCGCGCGTGCTGATGTATCTCATCTCATTCCGGCCATGCGGAGCTTGTTACCGGCATCGGTGTGTGGAAAATGCCGCTGAAGTGGCGGTTACAACTGCACACTGTCCGCCTTCGCGGACATCACTCCTGGGCGGCCGCATCGCTGGTGCGACGGGGAAACGCGGTTGAACTCCGCGCAGGCGGAGTGCGTGCCGTTGTAGCCGCGAGTTCACTCGCATTCTGGATCTTTTGGGACGCGCACGCATCCCCATCACCCCACGTCCTCCAGCCGCGCGCCCGGGCCGTCGACCGGCGACGTCCAGCCCTCGGCGGCGACTCCGGCGGCGGCGAAGGCAGCGACCATCGCGATCCGCGCGCGCTCGGCATCTTCATCCTCATCGCACCAGGCGAAGAGGCTGGGGCCGGCGCCGGAGATGGAGCAGCCGAGCGCGCCCGCGTCCATCGCGGCGGCCTGGACGGCGGCGAAGCCGGGGATGAGGGCGGCACGGTGCGGCTCGATCACCTCGTCGCGCAGCGAGCGGCCGATGAGCGCCAGGTCGCCGCGGAAGCACCCCGCCACCACGCCGGCCAGGTTCGCGCACTGGTGGATGAAGTCGCCCAGCGGCACGGACTTCGGCAGCACGGCGCGGGCGTCGCGCGTGTCCAGCCGCAGGCGCGGGAGCACGAGGACGCAGCGCAGCGCGGGCGGGGCGGGGAGGGGAACCACGTCCGGCGGATCGGCGGCGCGCACCAGCACCAGCCCGCCGAAGAGCGATGGGGCCACGTTGTCGCCGTGCATCGCCCCGCTGGCGACCGCCTCGCCCATCAGCGCGTAGCGGAAGAGCGCGGCGGCGGGGAGCGGCTCCGGGAGCAGCGCGTTCGCTGCGACCACCGCGGCCACTGCGGAGGCGGCCGATCCCCCGATCCCCGAGCCCAGCGGGATCCCCTTCTCGATCGCCACCTCCACGCCCAGCCCCGGCGCGTGGTCGGCCAGGAAGCGCATCACCGCCGTCCCCGCGGTGTTCGCGGCGGGGTCCGCCGGCAGCGGGCCGGCGACTCCCGTCACCGCGCCCATCACGACACCGGGGGACGCGCGCCGCGTGACCGTCACGCGATCTCCATACAGCGCCAGCGGATGGCCGAGGAGGTCGAAGCCGACGGCGAGGTTGGAGGTGCTGGCGGGGGCGAAGGCCGTGGCGCGCGACGGAGGCGTCACGAGGCGCCCCCCAGGTACGAGGCCAGGCGCAGCAGGTCCGCGAAGACGCCGCCGGCCGTGACCTCCGGCCCGGCGCCGGGGCCCTGCACGATCAGCGGGTTGGGCGTGTACCGCCGCGTCTGGAACTGCACCAGGTTGTCGGTGCGGTTCAGCCGCGCGAATGCGTGCGTGGCCGGATAGGCGCGCAGCCGCACCGTCGCCCGCCCGTCCCGCTCGACGGCGCCGACGAAGCGCAGCCGCTCGCCGCGCCCGTGCGCGTCGCGCCACATCCGCGTCATCGGCTCGTCGTGCTCGCCCAGGCGGCGGAGGAAGTCGTCCACGCTCCCGCCGCGCAGCCCGTCGGGCACCAGTCCTTCCAGCTCCACGTCCGCCATCTCCATCTCCAGTCCCATCTCCCGTCCCAGGATCACCACCTTCCGGGCCACGTCGGCGCCGGACAGGTCGTCGCGCGGGTCGGGCTCGGTGAACCCCTCGCGCCGCGCCTCGCCGACCAGTTCCGAGAACGGCCGCACCCCGTCGAAGGCGTTGAAGAGGTACGACAGCGTCCCCGAAAGGACGCCCTCGATGCGCTGCACCTCGTCGCCCGTGTCGATCAGGTCGCGCAGCGTCTGGATGATGGGGAGCCCCGCGCCGACCGTGGTCTCGTACAGGTAGTGCCCGCCCGCGCCGCGCCCCAGCGCCCGCAGCTGGCGGTAGTAGTCCAGCTCCAGCGTGTTCGCGCGCTTGTTCGGCGTCACCACGTGGATGCCGCGCCGCAGCCACTCCGCGTACCGCCGCGCGATGGACTCGTCGGCCGTGCAGTCCACGATCACCGCGTGCGGCAGGTGCTCGGTCTGCACGTGCGCGGCGAAGGCGTCCAGATCCGGCGCGTCGCCGCGCGCCATCTCCCCCCGCCAGCCGCCGAGCGCGATGCCGCGATCGTCCCGCGCCATCGCGCGCGAGGTGCAGATGGCGCGCACGCGCAGGTCCACGTTGCGCTCGCGGCGGATGGCGGGGGCGCGCGCGGCCAGCTGGTCCAGCAGCGCCGCTCCCACCACGCCGCTGCCGATCACCCCGATGGAGAGCGTCTGCCCGGACAGGTACAGCCCGGCGTGCGCGGCGCGCAAGGCACGCTCGGCCTCGCTTCCGCCGACCACCACGGAGATGTTGCGCTCCGACGAGCCCTGCGCGATCGCGCGGATGTTCACGCCCGCCTTCCCCAGCGCGCCGAAGAAGCGCGCGGCCACGCCGGGGTTCCCCGCCATCCCGTCGCCCACGACCGCGAGGAGGCAGCAGTCGGCGTCGACCTCGGTCTCACGCACCTGCCCGTGGTGGCGCTCGGCGAAGAAGGCCGCGTCGGCCGCCCCGCGCGCCGCGCCGGCCAGCGCGGCGGGCACGGCCAGGCAGATGGAGTTCTGCGAGCTTCCCTGCGACACCATCAGCGGCTCCACGCCGGCCTCGCGGAGCGCGGCGAACAGGCGGTGCGCGGTGCCGGGCACGTCGCGCATCCCCGGCCCCTCCAGGTTCAGCAGGGCCACGCCCTCCACCGTGGAAAGCCCCTTCACCATGCGCACCGGGGCGCCGTCGGCGTCGATGCGCGTTCCCGGCGCGTCCGGGCGGAAGGTGTTGCGGATGTAGAGGGGGATGCCGCGCTCCACCGCGGGCCCCATCGTCGCCGGGTGGACGACCCTGGCGCCGAAGTGCGCCAGCTCCATCGCCTCGCGGTAGCTCAGGCGGTCGAGGACGATGGCCTCGGGGACGAGGCGCGGGTTGGCGCTCATCACCCCGTCCACGTCGGTCCAGATGTGGATCTCGTCGGCCCCCAGCAGCGCGCCGAAGATGGAGGCGGAGAAGTCGCTCCCGTTCCGCCCCAGCGTGGCGGGGACGCCCGCCGCGGTGGAGGCGACAAAGCCGGTTACCACGAGCATCGGGGGGATGCCGCCGCGCGCCGCTTCCCACGCGCGCAGCCGCTCGCGCGTGGCGGGCCAGTCCACCCGCGCCGTCGTCTCGCCGGGCTCGGCGACCAGCACCTCGCGCGCGTCCAGCCAGGCGCCGCCCGCGCCGCGCGTGCCCAGGTACGCGGCCAGCAGCCGCGCGGACCAGACCTCGCCCACGCCGGACACCATGTCGGCGCCGCCGCGCGGGGCGTGGCGCAGGATCCAGGCGGCGCGCAGCACGTCGTGCACGTCGGCCAGCTCGCGCTCCATCGCCTCGGCGACCGATTCCGCCTCGGCGGGCGGGAGGAGCTCGGCGGCGGTCCGGCGGTGGCGCTCGCGCAGCGCCGCGATCTCGCGCTCGTACGCGGCGTCGCGGGCGCCCGCCAGCCGCACCGCGCGCACCAGCCCGTCCGTCACCCCCGCCATGGCGCTGACGACCATGGCGCGCCGCGGCTCGGGGCGCGCGAGGACGATCTCCGCCACGGCGCGGTAGCGCTCCGCGCCGGCCAGGCTGGTCCCGCCGAACTTGTGCACCACCAGGCGTTCCGGGGGCATGCGGTCCTCGTGGGTCTTGGGGATGGGGACAAGACGAAGAGCGGCCCGTGATCGCTCACGGGCCGCTCGCGTCCTGCTGGTGAACCGCGCCTTCTCGACTACCGGCGCAAGCACTCCCGGCCGCGGCCCGTGAGACGGGTCGTGGTGGTAGTGGTGGTGCCGGTGGTGCGGATGGCGGCGTTCGTCATGGCTTCAACTCTACCGGTGCGCGGCGCCGCGTGTCAAGCGACGTCCACCCACAAGTTCAGGCGGATTCAGTTTCAGGATGGGCTTCGCTTCCGGCGGGGTCCGCCGCGCTTCTCCGCTCCCGGGCCCACTTCTCGTGCCGCGCGTTCTCCAGCAGGAGCTCGGCGCCGGGGCTCAGGGAGGCGATCTGGCCGTTCCGCTCGCTGACGAACACGACGACTCCGTCCGCGTCTCCCGTGGCGCTGTAGCCGACCACGCGGTCCCCCGAGCCGGCGGCGGCGAAGGACCCGGCTTCCCGACGGGCGGCGCCGAGAAAGGCGTCCACCGCCGCTCCATCCAGCCCGTCCCACTCTTCCCGGCGCGCCTCTTCTCCCGGCGCCTCGATGCGTACCGTAGACATTCTCTTCCCCCTCCTCAGTAGGCGGTCATGCGGTCGGACCACGCCTCGTACGAGAACGAGGCCCCGCCCGCCGGCGCGGCGGCCGACAGGTTGATGGTGAAGGCGCCGTCTCCCGGCGTGGGGTCGGTCACCCAGTAGTCCAGCCCGCCCAGGTTGGATCGCGGCGTGATGCGCACGTTGTTCACGCTCTCGATGTCGCGGTTCAGGCCGTGCGCGACCGAGAGCGTGGTGGCCCCCGCCGGCACCGTGACGCTGTTCCGGGCGCGGGTGGTGTATCCCCGGTTGTCGCGCACCAGCACGGGCGCGTTGGCGTGGTTCCAGGGGGCGATCAGCAGTCCGCCCTGCGACACGTCGTTGTCCACGATCTGCGCGTTGGTCACCGCGCTGTTGACGAGGATGGCGAACGCCTGCGTGGGAGTGGCCTGGTCGTCCCAGCACCGGTTTCCCATGATCCGCACGCGGTCGCCCACGTTCACCTCGATCCCGCTGGAGAAGGCCGCCGTCCTCCCGTTGCGCGAGCATTTGTTGTGGGTGATGTCGAGGCGGACGGGTGCCGTGCTGTAGGTGCGGATCCCCGATCCCGCGCAGCCGCTCACCACGTTGTTGTCCACGGCACAGCCGCGGCAGCCGTGGATCTCGATCCCCACGATCAGGTTGCGCACCGTGTTGGCCGATACCACCACGTTGCGGGCCGTGTTGTAGGTGCTCTGCACCACGATTCCCGAGCCCGTGCCGGTGGTGCCGTACACGTCGTTGCCGCTCACGCACACGTCCTCCGCACCCTCGATGCGGATGCCCGGGCCGCCGGAGACGGAGGGCGTGGCGTCCACCGTGTTCCCGGTCACGCTCACGCCCACCGGCACGCCGAGCGAGCCGTTGACCACGAACGCGCCCACCCGGATGCACCCCTGGCCTTCGTTGCTGTACGCCACGTTGTTGCCGGCGATGGTCACGTTGTGGTTCGTGCCGCGAACGTCGATGCACGAGCTGTCGCAGTCGAACACCGTGTTGGCTTCCACCAGCACGTTCGAGCAGTCCTGCACGCTGATCCCCTCGTCGCCGATGCCGCGCACGTCGTTGCTGAGCACGCGGATGTTCTTCGCCCCGCCCCACAGGCTGATGCCGTTGGGGATGCTGCTGAGGTCGCGCCTGCCCCGCACCGTGTTGTGCGAGATCTCCACGTTGTCGTTGGCCCCCGCCATCATGTACACGAAGTCGCCCACCAGCGTGTGATGGTTCCCCGTGATCCAGCTGTCGCGCAGGGCCGCGTAGATCTTCACCCCGTACAGGTGCGTGTTGTTGCCGGTCTGGTAGATGCGGTTTTCCGAGATGCGGACCCGGTCCGCGAACTTCAGGGAGATGATCCCCGGATCGTCGGACGGAGGGGTGGCGGGGTTGGGGCTCACGTCCTGGATGGTCAGGCCGCGGATGGCGATGTCGTAGTCCGCCCCGGCGGCCACGGCGGTAACGAAGGAGCCGTTGCGGAAGCCGCCGCCGTTGTTCTGGATCAGCGAGCCCGGCATCCCCTGCACGGTCACCCTGCTCTTCACGTACACCCACGCGGTGAGCGTGTACGTGCCGGCGGGAACCAGGACCGTCCCGCCGCCGGCGGCGCTCGCGTCGTTGATGGCCGCCTGGATCACCGCGGCCGCGTTGGTCATGGCGCCGGACCCGTCGTACGTGGCCCCGTAGTCCGGGTCGCGCACGTTGACCCAGGCCTCGCCGGGGTCGTACAGCGAGGCCTCGGTGAACTGTCCGGTCTCGGTTTCCGTGGTGCCCGGCATGTCCGCCAGAATCGAGGAATTTGCCATCGATCGCTTCCCTCCGTGTGATAGGTGATGATGGTGCCGCCCTTCCAACTTCCCCGCCGGCCGCGCTTCGGCAGGCGGGGCGGTCCGGTTGTACTGCGCATATCCCTGCACGCTCGTGGGGGGCGTCGCTGTGTATGGTCGAAAGCGCCCGACTGCGAGGGCGCCGTCCCCCAAGAGACATTTCTTACCAAGAAGGTACGAAGGTGACGGGGTGTGCGCAAGCATTGTGTTAAAGGGAGCGCTCATAGTGGAATGCTCCACCGTGGTGACGGGTGTTAGAGTGCGAGAGTAACGGGAGTGGGGGGAAGATGCGGGTGACGGGCTGGCTCCTCACCGGCGGCTGAAGCCGCAGCAACAACCACGGGACGCCTCGCAAACTGCGCGAGGCTGTTCGGCTCGGAAGCCGGCTACGGCTCGTCTCTCATCTTCCCTCGGCGCGCAAAGCGAAGGGACAACTCAGGATCATGTTTTTCCTGGGATCGGCATCATCTCCCGACACCAACACGGCCCCGGCGATCCGCTCGCCGGGGCCGTGGCATCTCAGCTCGCGGCCGCGGGCTCGTCGGGTGATGCGAGGGTGGCGGCGATCTCGCGGATCTGGGCGGCGTGGCGGGCTTCGTGGGCGGCGGCGGAGACGCCCCACTGGTACAGGTTCAGCGGGCCGAGCGCGGGGTGCGCCATCTCCACCTGCGCCAGCGCCACCCCGTCGCCCGCGGCGAAGGCCTGCACCGCGCGCTGGTGCGCCGCATCGAGCGCGGCACGGGCGCTGTCGTAGCGCGCGTCGGGCGCCGGGTGGGCGCGCTCGGGGGCGACGCGCTTCTGCGACCGGTCGGCCACCCTCGCGAAGTGCCCGGAGGTGTCCAGCGGCGCGGTCTCCGTCTCCGGGCCCACGCCGCCCGCCCGCGCTTCGGCCAGCGCCTGCGTGACGCGCTCGGCCATCACGTTCTCCACCTTCGAGACGTGCTCGATCACCTGCGCCACCGACCACCCCCCGCCGGCCGGCTGGTGCTCGCGGTGCCCGGCGGGCACCGCGTCGGCGGCGGCACGCAGGGCCTGGTACTGCTCGTCGATCAGGTCCAGCACCTGCTGGATGCGCGGATGCATCGTGCGTCGTCTCCGGTCGGGATGTGCCGTGGTGGAATGGGATCGAAGCTCATGGAATCTACCTCCCCCGTACCCGTCCGACAGAGCCGGGGAAGCCACCGGAGTGGCCGCCCGCGAACCACCCGCGCGGCAACGGGATGCCGCCGGAATCGCGAGGCAGCACCGGACCGGAAGGAAGCCAGCGTGAACGCCACGATGCAGGTAAACCCCTCTGTGTCAAGGGGTTGTGTCGCTGGATCGATCCCTCTAGGTTGGCTGCACGGAGACTGCTTCAGGACACCGAGAGATAACCGTGGGGCGCGGGATGCCGGTCTCCGCATGGTCCCGCGCCGGAATCCAGAGGGAGGTAGCAGGATGAAGAAGATCTCGCTGAACATCGACGACCTGCAGGTCAGCGCCTTCGAGACCGCCGCGGTCGAGGTCGAGGCCGGCACGGTCGAGGCGTACGCCCGCACCAAGGCGAACCAGTACACCTGCGACCCGCTCGTGGGCACCTGCTTCGGCTACACCTGCATCGACGCCTGCTTCTAAGCCGGCGGACGCACGGAAACGCACGGCGGGCGCCGGAGACGCGAAGTCTCCGGCGCCCGCCGCCGTTTTGCTCATCCTCCTTCGATTGCTTCGTCTCCGGGTCGTGGAAAGAATCGGTGGCCGCGCGGGACGGGATCCGATCGGCCTCACGATGTCCCATGTGGGACGTGGCTGCCCCGAAGGGCCGCCCGGCGGATGCCGCACCTGTCCGGACCGGGTGACTCTCGCGTGGCCGATAAATGCCGGTTGTGCAGGGACTTGCCGGGTCCGTCCCCGCCGCTCCGCCGGGGTGCGGGAAGTGGACGAGCCGGGCACGTTTCGTGAACGATCCTCCCATCCGCGGCGGCTTCCTCCTGGCGGACACGGGGGGTTCCTTCCGCCGCGATCCAGCAAATCGGTGCGGCCATGCAGTACCCGGCCATCGCACTCCTCGCCTGCCAGCAGGACGACCCCGCCAGCGCCTTCGGCGCGCTGGTCGAAGCCCTCCGCGAAACCCTGCCGCTGCACTGCGCGGCCTGGGTGGCGGGCGACCCTCCCGCGGCACTCACGCGCTTCCCCCCCGAGCTGGAGCTCTCCAGCGAGCTGTGCGAGATGGTGGCGCACGCCCGCCGCGCCGAAGTCTACCCCGCCAGCGTGCTGTGCCGGGAGATCTCGGCCGCGTACCCCGGCGCGGAGCTCCTCACCCTTCCCGTTTCCGACGGCCGCGCGGCCGGCGGGCTGATGCTGGCCGCGCCCGCGGGCGTGTTCGCCGACCCCGCCGAGCCCTGGCTGGTGGTGGGCGAGGCGCTGGCGAACGTCCACGCCCGCGACCGCGCCCTGCGCGAGAGCCGCGACGAGTGCGAGGCGCTGCGGCAGCGCGCCGAGGAGGGCGAGGCGCTGGACGTGCTGGGGCTGGCCGCCAACCGCACGCTGGACCCGGAAGAGGTCCTGACGCTGGTCTCGCGGTTCACGCGCACCCTGCTGAGCGCCGACTACGTCACCGTGAGCACGGTGGACGAAGGCGGCGTCCGCCTGCGCTCGTCCGTCGGGCTGTGCACCGCGGACGGGGGCGTGGAGGACCCGCTCGCGCGGCTGGTCATCCACACCGGAAAGCCCCTGTTCGTGGGCGGCGGCCAGGCGCTTCCCACGCGCGACTTCCCGCTGCACGTGGCCGAGGGAATGGTCGAGGGGCTCGGCGTTCCGCTCTCGGTGTTCGGCGAGACCTTCGGCGCGCTGATCGTGGGGCACCGCACGGCCTACCACGTCACCCGCCGCGACACCCGCCTGGCGGTGACGCTCGCGCGGCACGCGGCCGTGGCCATCAGCAATGCCCAGCTGCACCGCGCCGTGGAGTCGCGCTCGCAGGAGCTGGAGGCCGCGTACGAGCGGCTGCGCGAGCTGTCGGTGGTGAAGGAGCGGTTCTTCGCCACCATGAGCCACGAGCTGCGCACGCCCATCACCGCGGTGAAGGGGTACGGCGACCTGCTCCTGGACGGCATCGCCGGCGAGCTGCCGCCGCAGGCGCGGCGCTACGTGGAGCGCTCCCGCACCGCCGCCCTCACCCTGCTGGGCCTGATCAACGACCTGCTGGACTTCGCCAAGATCGAGGCGGGGAAGATGGAGGTGGAGCTGCGGCCCTGCCCGGTGGCCGACGCGCTGGAGGGGGCGCTGGCCGCCGTCGAGCCCCAGGCGCGCGCCAAGGGGCTGCAACTCCGCACGCTGCCGCCGGCCCCGATGCCCTCGCCGCTGGCCGACGACAAGCGGCTGCGGCAGATCCTCACCAACCTCCTGTCCAACGCCGTGAAGTTCACCGAGCGGGGGCAGGTCTCGCTCTCCGCCGCCTGGCGGCCGGACGGGCACCCCGGACCCGCGCCCGGCGGCTGGGTGGAGATCCGCGTCGCGGACACCGGGCGGGGAATTCCCCCCGAGCACCTGGACCGCGTGTTCGCCGAGTTCGAGCAGGTTCCCGGGTCCGACGGCACCGGGCTGGGCCTTCCCATCTCCCGCAAGCTCGCCCGCCTCATGGGTGGCGACCTGACCGCCGAGAGCCGGTGCGGGGCCGGCTCCACCTTCATCCTGCGGCTCCCCGCCGCGGCCGCGGCAATCTCCGCTCCTTCCCGCCAGCCGGCGGCCCTGCCGTGCTGAACGGGCGGTAGCGAACCCGCGGCACCTCCTTCAGATCGGGGGTCTTCATGTACGCAACCCGGCTCCGCGCCGCGTGGGCGGCCGTCGTGCTCGCCGCCCTGGCGCCCGCATGCGCCAGCGTCCCCGCCACCGAAACCGCCTACCCGGACAGCTACCGGAACGGCGTCACGGTGGCCACGCGGGTCCGCCTTCTCGCGTGCGCCGACAGCAGCGCTTTCCTTCCCGGCGGCCAGGCGATCGTGACCGTGCCCGCGGGCTATGGCGCGGTGGCGATCGGGGGCGGCCACTCGCTGCAGTTCGACACCGGGTCGGCGCCTGCCGGGGCGCAGTACCGCATCACCTGGTACCGCCCGTACGCCGCGTTCCGCATCGAGCCGGTGGGGAACGCGCCGACCACCTTCCAGGGCGCGGTGCGGCTCACCGTCAACTACTCGCCCTGTCTCGGCGCCAGCACCTCCGGCCGCCCGCGCCCGCCGTACGCGCTGTACCGCCTCCCGCCGCGCGGGCAGCCCGAGGCCAGGGGCGGGGTGGACCGCGACGGAAGGGTGGCGGCGCTGCTGAGCGGGTTCAGCATCTACGCGGTCGGCGGGAACTGAAGCGGAGCGGGGCGATGAGCGGAACCGCATGCGCCGCGCGGCGGGAGAGCGCCCGCGAGATGGAGCAGGCCGGGCGGTGGAGCGCCGCCGCCGAGGCCTATGCCGCCGCGTTCCGCCACGGCGCCGCGGAGCGCTCGCCCGAGGCGATGGTGGAGGCCGCGCGGGGGAGCGCGCGGGTGCGCCTGGCGCAGGGCCGGCTGGACGAGGCCGAGGAGCTGGCGGTGCTGGCCGGCGAGATGGCCGCGCTGCATGGCCTGGAGCGCGCCGGGGCACGCGCGCTGAACGTGCGGGGGATGATCGGGTTCGCGCGCCACGACCTGGACGGCGCGAGCGGCCTGTACCGCCACGCGCTGGAGCGCGCCCGCGCGGTGCACGACGACGAGCTGGTGGGGCACGCCTGCCAGAATCTGGGCGTCGTGGCCAACATCCGCGGCGACCTGCACGAAGCGCGCACGCTGTACCTGGAGAGCATCGGCGCCAGCGCGCGCACGGGCGACCGGACCGCGGCGCTGATGGCCTACCACAACCTGGGCGTCATCTGCACCGACATGGGCGAGTGGCTGGAGTCCGAGCTCTACTTCGAGCGGGGGCTGGAGCTGGCCGAGCGGCTGGGGCACGTTCCCATGCTGGCGCGCCTCTCGGTGGGCGTGGCCGAGCCGCTCATCCACCTGGGCGAGCTGGGCCAGGCCGGCGAGTCGCTGGACCGGGCCGACCGCTTCGCCCGCGAGTCGGACGACCGCGAGGCCGCGGTGGCGGTGCTGCGCTTCCGGGGGATCGTGGCGCGGCTGAAGGGCGACACCGCGGCGGCCGGCGAGTACCTGGAGCAGGCGCTCGCCGAGTCCCGCGCGGCCGGCCTGGAGCTGGAGCAGGCCCAGGTGCTGGGCGGGATCGCCCACTTGCGGTACGTGGAGGGGCGCCGCGCCGAAGCCTGTGCCCTGCTCGAGGCGGCCCGCGACCGTTTCGCCGCCTTGGGCGCCCGCCGCGAGCCGGCCCGCCTGGACCCGATCCTGGCGGAGTGGAAAGCCTCCGTCCTCGCGCCCGGTCCCGATCCCGCCTGACCTTCCTGTCGGCTGGCGCTCTCTCGTCTCGGGCCAGGGGGTCAGCTTCCGCGCGCCCTGTAATACCGGATCTACCAATCACCTGGGCATTACAAACGCACAGAGACGTCATCCTGAGGCCGGCCACACCAGCTTTGCTCAGCACGAGTGGTTGCAGGCCGAAGGATCTATAGGCGAGGTCGCACGTGCGCTGCCGGATTGCACGATCAGTTTCGAAACCGGTAAACCTTTTGGCGGCGTCCATGTTTGCGGTGTGGCGGAGATGCAGGAGAGCTACCTCTCCCGGTACGGGAGAGGTGGACGGCCTCGGCCGGCCGGAGAGGGCGCGATGCCGGGCGATCGCACCGAATCGGAGGACGGGCGGCAAGATTGGGGGATTGGCAGGAAGATTGGGGGAAGAGGCGGGAGATTCGGATCAGCGCTCTCTCCCAACGGTTCGTGGCCGGTCGCCGGCGGAGGCGCGGCGGGTGGTGCGTTGCATCTATCGAAACCGGCGGCGATTCCCGATACTGGATCTCCACGCCCGTTGCTCGATCCGCTGCCGTCCTTCCGCTATCTCCCCACCCCTTCACCGTTTCCGCGAGATGAGAGCGATCCCCCTGTTCGCGCTGGCCGCCGTGTGCGCCGCGTCGCTGGGCAGCGCCGGGTGCGCGACCGGCGGCCTCCCCGGCCAGCACGGCCGCACGCTGCGCCCGTTCCGCAGTGACGCCGAGTTCGCGAGCTTCGTCCGCCAGCTGGCCGCCGCGTACGAGCCTCCGCCGCCACCCCCACCTCCGCCCCCTCCTCCACCCCCGCCGCCCGCTCCCCCGCCCCCGCCCACCATGCCGGGCGCGCCACCGCCGCCTCCTCCGGCCCCGATCGTGATGGACCAGGTGGTCACGGCGACCGGTGCTGCCGCGGCGCGGCCGGACGAGTCGATCACCAACGTGCAGCACGCGGGGGTTGACGAGGGCGGCATCGTGAAGGTGCACGGCGACTACCTGGTGATCCTGCGCCGCGGACGCCTCTTCACCGTGCGCATCGGCGGCGACGCGCTGCAGCCGGTGAGCGCGCTGGACGCCTTCGGCCCCGGGCTGGACCCCAGCGGCACCTGGATCGACGAGATGCTGGTGTCGGGCGACCAGGTGGTGGTCATCGGCTACAGCTACGAGCGCGGCGGCACCGAGCTGGGCCTGTTCCACCTGGACGAGGCCGGGCGCCTCGCCTGGCGCGCCACCTACCAGCTCCGCTCCGAGGACTACTACTCGTCGCGCAACTTCGCCAGCCGGCTGGTGGACGGTAAGCTGGTGATGTACTCCCCCGTGCCCGTGGACCCGTTCGAGACCGACGACCCGTTCGCCGGCTTTCCCGCCGTGCGCCGCTGGGGCGTGGCCGACACCACCTTCCACCGCACCGCGCCGGCCGCGCGCGTCTACCGCCCCGCCGGCGACGTCTCGTTCGACGACGAGCTGGTGCTGCACACGGTGACGGTGTGCGACCTGCTGGGCGAGGCGCTGGACTGCCGCTCCACCGCGCTCTTCGGGCCCCAGGGGCGCGTGTTCTACGTGTCGCCGCGCGCGGTGTACGTGTGGGCCACGCGCGAGCTGTGGAACGAACGGGACGGCGAGCTGCCGCCGCAGTCCATGCTCTACCGCATGCCGCTGGACGGCTCGGCGCCCACGGGGCTGCGGGTGAGCGGCGGGCCCGTGGACCAGATGTCGTTCCTGGAGGGCGGCGACGGGTACCTGAACGTGCTGGTGGAGGCCGACGCGAGCGGCGAGGCGATGTGGCGGCAGGAGGTGCCCGAGGGCGATCTGTCGCTGCTGCGCGTGCCGATTGCCAGCCTGGGCGACGGACGCCGCGCGGCGCCGGTGTCGGCCTACCGCCGCCTTCCCACGCCCGGCGGCAACCGGGCGCTCCAGAACCGCTACGTGGGCAGCTGGCTGATGTACGGCCCGGGCGCCGGCTGGGCCGGGGCGATGAAGGACACGTCGATGGTGTACGCGGTGCGCTGGGCCGGCGCGGGCGCGGTCGACTCGCTGCGGCTGCCGCACGGCGTGGACCGCATCGAGGCGATGGGCTCGGGCGCGGTGGTGGTGGGCAGCGACGGGCGCGACCTGCACTTCAGCGGAGTGCGGCTGGGCGGCGCGCGGGCCACGCTGGCGGACCGCTACACTCGCCCGAACGCGTCGCAGGGCGAGACGCGCACGCACGGCTTCTTCTACCGGCCCGACGGCGACGACGTGGGGGTGCTGGGGTTGCCCGTGGCCGAGGCGGCGCGCCCCGGGTACCGCCAGCTGGACCGCGGCTCGGCGTCGGTGCTGTTCCTGCGCAACCAGGCGTTCCGCCTGCGCGAGCTGGGCGAGCTGGCCGCACGCGACACCTCGGGCGCGGACGACGGCTGCAAGGTCAGCTGCGTGGACTGGTACGGCAACGCGCGCCCCATCTTCCTGCGCGGCCGCGTCTTCGCGCTGCTGGGCTACGAGCTGGTGGAGGGAAGGGAAGACGACGGCCGTATCCACGAGCTGCGCCGCGTCAGCTTCGCCCCGCCGCCCGCCGCGGCGGGGACGCGCTGAGAGCGATCAGCCGCGGATGACGCGCGACGGTGGATACGAATCGGCCCCGGCGAGATGACCGCCGGGGCCGATTGCGCGCGCCGGGCTCTCGGCACGTTGTCCGCCGATGCCCTCAGCAGACGGGGGTGTCCATACGCGTGCCGCACACGTCGTACGAGGTGTCCAGGCAATCCACCGCGGTGCGCTCGCACGGCTCGGCCAGCGTGTCCTCGGCACAGCGCTCGTCGTAGGTGTAGTTGCACGAGTAGATGGTGGCGTGGCCAGTGCCGCAGACCGCGTACGCCGTGTGGCAGAAGCAGCTGTCGAAATACGTGCAGTCTTCGCCGCGGCCGCGTACCGTCCCGGTTTTCCGCATCACTGCTCCCGTGGCGAACGACTCCACGGAAAGGCGATCCACGTCCAGCCTGAGCTTGCGCATCGGTGTAGCTCCGCGTGAAAGGAAACTCATGATCAGATATGCGTCGTCTCAAGCAGTGTAATCGGGAAGGCCACCCGCATCCAGCAAACTTGTGTGTCGCATCGGGAGGATGGCCGACGGTGAGCATCACCCGCACCCATGGCGGGGATTGCCGCACACGAGAATGCCCCGGCGCCTGCGCTGCCGGGGCATTCTCGTGTCACGCGGTCAACCACGCGGTCCGGTGGTCACCGCTCGGAGTCCCCGATGCAGTGCGTGCAGTTGTTGTAACCGGCGTCGTTGGCGGCCTTCTGCGAGTTGTACGGCTTGTCGTTACCCGCGCTGATGATCTCGTCGATCTGGCACTCGTTCCTGCCGGTCTTCTCGTTGTCGAGGTCGTGAACTTCCTTCTTGCTCGGGTTCGTGTTCGCGAGATAGCGCTCGCCGTTCATGTGCCCCTTGTACCGTCTGGCCATCGGTGCCTCCCATGTGCAGGTGCAGTAGCAACAAGGATCAGAGGAGAGACGGACGCGGGTTCCCGATTTCCCTACAAGACGCCAAATGCCCCGGCGCCTGCGCTGCCGGGGCATTTCTCTATCTCAAGCGCCAGGAAAGAGTTCAGGTGCGCGTCGCGAGCCGTTCGCCGGCCGCCGCCGGGTGCTGCCAGACCGGATTCGAGGCTGGGAGCCGCCACTCCACCACACCGCCGTGGCTGGAGCAGGTGCCCGAACGCGTATGGCTCTCCGAGAACCGGCCGTCCTTGCACAGGGCCGTCTTCCCTTCGGGCCAGACGGTGTTCGTCGGGGGAGAAGTTGTTCCGTGTGATGAAGAGAAGGCGAGCGCCGAGAGCAGCGCGACGGCGACGAGCGTGCTGGCCGACAGCTTGCCACCGGAAGCCCGGCTCCAGCGCCGCTTCGATGTGGCGGCATTTCCCGGCATGCTCCCCGCTCCAGTACTCGGCGTGTGATCGGGCTGCGGCGCTGGAGTCGGCGGGAACGTCACCTGCGCGTCGCGGCCTGCTACGATGATCGTGTGCCCGGTGCCGTGCACGTTCACGTTCTGAATCGGACGCGGCGAAATGTTCTCTTCCATGGCCGTACGCACGATGGGGTGACGTGTGACCAGCTGCGATCTGTTGACGCCAACGGCTGGACAGAGGCCGATTCCTTCTCGGGCGCACATTCGATGAATTTTGTTCGGAAGTCAAGAGAAAACGGCGATTCGGTTGCGCGCACTGCGGCCCAAATATGACATCGGTGGGTTGCCTGGCGCTCTCCTCCAGTGCCAAGGAGGTGGAGCATCGGTTTCCGCAGCGGTCCCGAAGAAGACGAAACCCCGGCGATGCACTCGCTGGGGTTTCCTGGCGTTCCTTGAATGTCCCGGGGCGCAATCTGCGTCCTCCCTGCTTCTCGATTTCAGAAGCTCGCGTCCCTACTTCGGCGTCTCCGCCAGCACGAACGACTGGTGGACGCGGTCGAAGAGATCCTTGTGCATGTCCGGGTTTTCGCCCTGGGCGACGAAAACCAGCAGGTACATGATGCCGTCCTTCACGGTGAGGTACACCTGGCGCCACGTGGTCCTGCCGTCCTGCACCTTACGGTCGCGGATGTATGCGGCCCGCTGGCCGCCCAGCGTGCGGATCTCCTGCACCAGCCCTTCCTGCTCCAGGGCGGTGGCGCGCGCGGCCACTCGGGTCATCAGCGCCATCATGATCGAGTCGGAGCCCATGAACCTTGCCGTCAGTATCCGCCGTCGATCCGCCTCGGTGCCGGCGCGGGAGTCGCCCTGCAGGGCCACCAGGTCCGTCGCGGAGACGATCATTATCACGCTGTCGCGACCGACCATCAGCTTGTCGTCCACGGTGGAAACGTTCCAGCCCTGCGCCGGCATGCTCACCCGGTACGCGATGGGCTTGCCCACGAGGGGGACGAGGTCCTGCGCCGCGGCGGCCGGCGCCAGGCCGGACAGCAGGGCGGCGAGCGCGGCGGCGAACACGGCACGCACGCTGATGTGGGAGATGCGCATGGGTACTTCCATCCAGGGGTAGATCGCGAACGAGGTGCAGAGGCTCCCTTCGCCGCGACGCGCGTGACCGTCTGGCGAGGGGCCGCTGCAAATCACATGCGGAGTGGGCGCATGCATCGGCCCCGGCGAATCGGTTTCGCCGGGGCCGTGCTCCATCAGATCGACGGGACAGCAGAAAACAGGTTGCGCTTCAATCCGCCGCCGCCGCTTCCTCGGACTCCGGCGCGCCGGGATAGCCGTCGCCGGCGTAGCGGTAGTGCGGGGCGAGGGGCTCGCCGTCGCGGAGCATGGTGCCCTTGTAGCGCATGTGCTCCTCGTGCACGCCGAAGTTGATGCGCTGCAGCTCGTCGATACGGCGCAGGTCGTCGGCCGTGAGGTCCGGCAGGTCGCTGGCGGCGGCGAACTCCTCCAGCTGCTCGTCGTTGTAGATGTTCGGCAGCGTGGTCATCACCGCGGGGCTGGCCAGGATCCACTTCAGCGCGCCCTGGCCGATGGTCATCTCCCGCCCCTCGTGCAGCCAGCCCAGCGCCTCCAGCTTCTTCAGCCCGTTGGTCAGCCAGCTGCGCGGGCGGTGGCGGCGGTGGTCGTTCTTGGCGAACTCTGTATCTTCCGTGTACTTGCCTTCCAGCATCCCGCTGCTGTGCGTCACGCGCACCTGCAGCCCCACGCCGGCCTGCTCGGCCTCGCGCGTCAGGATCTGGCCGGGGAAGGGCTCCAGGATGTTGTTGATGAGCTGCAGGTTCTTCGCGCGCCGCTCGCGGATCAGCTCCACCCCCTCGAACAGGTAGCCGTTGCTGGGCCCCAGCGCGCCGCCCCACGCGCGCACCTTGCCCTCTTCCTGCAGCCGCGCCAGCGTCTCCCAGATCGCGTCGTCGGGCACGTGCTCCTCGTGGGCGTTGTGGTAGCTCACGATGTCGATCACGTCGGTGCCCATGCGCTTCAGCGACTCGTCCACGGCGAAGCGGATGTATGCCGGGTCGGCGCTGTGCGGGATCTCCTGCTGCCCGCGGCGGACGTTGGGGTTGTTGTAGAAGTCGTATCCCACCTTCGTGGTGATGACCACCCGGTCGCGGCGGTCGCCGAAGGCGCGCCGCAGCAGCTCGTCCGCGCGGCCGTTGCCGTAGGTGTCGGCGCTGTCGAAGGTGGTGATGCCCAGGTCGAAGGCGCGGTGCAGCATGGCCACCGCCTCGTCGTCGCTGAACTCGCCCCACCAGCCGGCGGCCAGCGTCCACAGCCCGAAGCCCACTTCGGAGACGGTGATGTCGGTCCCCGGATAGGTGCGGTATCTCATCGTGCCCTCCAGATCAGGCGCGGAAACGGACTCTAAATCTCGCCGGCGGCGGATGATGCGCCGGTACTCCAGTTCAGTGGAGTGGAGAGATGGAAAGGTGCCCTCCGCGGCGGGCGGAAGCAAGTGGGAAGATGCCGTACCGGCGGTGTAGGGGAGGGGATGACAGCAGGCGGTGCTGATACCAGATCCGGCAATGAAGTTTGTCCTTCCGCGCCGCCCCCACCCGACGTCATCCTGAGGCCGGTCACGCCATAATCAGCGTCTGCACAACAGGTTGCAGGCCAAAGGATCCATAGCCGCGGCAGCACGTGACTCGGCGGGACGCACCGATTCTTCCGTCGGATCGGGGGAAGGCATCCTCGCGTGCCCGCCGCATCGCGCCCTCTCCGGCCGGCCGAGGCCGTCCACCTCTCCCGTACCGGGAGAGGTAGCTCGACGAGAGCGGTGCGCTGCGCGGAGTTGCGGTTCATCCCTCCGCCACGGAGCGGGCGGAGGGGCGGGCCAGGCGGGCAGGATGCCGGCGTGCGGCGCGATTCCCGTTCAGCCGATGCCGGAGACGTCCGATCGTGCGGCCGCGCGCCTCAGCAGTGCGAGGACATCGCGAAGCCCTCCTGCGCGTCCACCAGCGGGGCCTTGTAGTCGCCGGTGAAGCAGGCGGTGCAGTAGGTCTCGCCGTGGTCGCGCACGCAGTCGATCATCCCCTCGGCCGAGAGGTAGCCGAGCGAGTCCACGCCCAGGTACTCGCGCATCTCGTCGATCGTCTTCTCGGCGGCGATCAGCTCGTTGCGCGTGGGCATGTCGATGCCGTAGAAGCAGGGCCAGCGCACCGGCGGGCTGGCCAGGCGCAGGTGCACCTGCGAGGCGCCCGCCTCGCGCAGCATCTGCACCAGCGCGCGGCTCGTGGTGCCGCGCACCAGCGAGTCGTCCACCACCACCACGCGCTTGCCGTCCAGCACCTCGCGCACGGGGCTGAACTTCAGCCGCACCTTGAAGTCGCGCCCGGCCTGCGTGGGGGTGATGAAGGTGCGCCCCACGTAGTGGTTGCGGATCAGCCCCAGCTCGAACCCGATCCCGCTGGCCTCCGCGTATCCCACCGCGGCCGAGTTGGCGCTGTCGGGGATGGAGATGACGATGTCGCCCGGCGCGGGCTGCTCCTGCGCCAGCCTGCGGCCGAAGGCGCGGCGCGCGCGGTCCACCGTGTACCCCCACAGGTGCGTGTCGGGGCGGGCGAAGTACACCAGCTCGAAGATGCACGGCTGCGGCTGGTCCACGAAGCGGGGAAGCCGCGTGACCTCCTCGATCTCGCCGCCGCGGATGCGGATCACCTCGCCCGGCTCCACGTCGCGGACGTAGCGCGCCTTCACGATGTCCAGCGCGCAGGTCTCGCTGGCCACCATCAGCCCGCCGTCGGGCAGCGCGCCGATCACCAGCGGCCGGTAGCCGAACGGGTCGCGCGCGGCGAACAGCGCGTCGTCCACCGACACCAGCACGCAGTACGCGCCCTCCAGCTGCTGCAGCGCGTCGATGATCTGCGCCTCGGCGCCCGCCTCGCGGCTGCGGGCGATCAGGTGGACGATGATCTCGCTGTCGATGGTGCTCTGGAACATGGCGCCCTCGTCCAGCAGCCGGTCGCGCAGCGCGTGGAAGTTGGTGAGGTTGCCGTTGTGGACGAGAGCGAGATGGCCGGAGCGGTAGATCTCGCGGATGGGCTGCGCGTTCTTCAGCCCCGCGCCGCCGGCGGTGGAGTAGCGGATGTGCCCCACGGCCAGGTCGCCGCGCAGCTTGTCCAGCTTGTCCTCGCCGAACACGTCGGAGACGAGCCCGGCCTCGCGCACGCGGCTGCTGTCGCCGGTGGCGCGGTCGAAGGTGGCGATCCCCGCCGCCTCCTGCCCGCGGTGCTGCAGCGAGTACAGCCCCAGGTACGCGAGCCGGGCCGCTTCGGGATTGCCGGAAACCGCGACGATTCCACACACGGGGCGATCTGTCCTGCTGATGTGAGGTTGTTGCGAAAGCGATTCTTACACCGTGAGGGCGATTCGGAGCCGCAGGCAACGGGATTCGGTGGCTCGCGACCGCATCCCACCCGTGCACCGATCTCACCGAGCTACCTCTCCCGGTACGGGAGAGGTGGACGGCCTGGGCCGGCCGGAGAGGGCGCGATGCGTCGGACGATCGAAGATGCCGTTCGACCGGCGAATCTCCCCGTCTCCCTACGCCCCGTGCTGCACCTCGCTCTCCAGCGCCGTCTCCACGTCCGCGGCGCTGCCGTCCATTCGGCGGGGGATGGCCCGCTCGTACACGTCGCGCAGCAGCGATGAAACGCCGCGGATCTCGCCGTCCTTCGTGGCTACGCGGAACACGCCGCCGCGCTCGCCCACGGTGCCGATGCGGCGCGCGGGGACACCGTGGATCTCCAGGCAGCGCACCAGCTCCGCCTCCTTCGCCGCTTCGCAGGACAGGACCACGCGCCCCTGCGCCTCGCCGAAGAGGAGCGCGTTCGCGGGAAGGTCGTCCCGCAGCTCCACCTCCACGCCGAACGGGTCGTCGCCGGAGGCGAAGGCGCTCTCCGCCAGCGCCACCGCGAACCCGCCCTCGGCCGTGTCGTGCGCGGAGCGGACCAGGCCGGAGCGGATGGCCGCCAGCAGGCCGCGCTGGAGCCGCGACTCGGCCGCGAGGTCCAGCGCGGGCGCATCTCCCGCCACCAGGCCGTGGACCACCTTCAGGTACTCGCTCCCGCCCAGCTCGCCGGTGTTCGTCCCGGCGAGGACGATCGCATCGCCCTCGGCCTTGAACGCGGCGGTCGTCACGTGCGCCACGTCGTCCACGATCCCCACCATCCCGATCGTGGGGGTGGGATAGATGGCGCCGCGCGGGTTCTCGTTGTAGAGCGACACGTTGCCGCCCGTCACCGGCGTCTCGAACGCCTCGCACGCCTGGCCGATGCCGCGCAGCGCCTCGGACATCTGGAAGTAGACCTCGGGCTTCAGCGGGTTGCCGAAGTTGAGGTTGTCCGTCACCGCCCGCGGCAGCGCGCCGCTGCACACCAGGTTCCGCGCCGCCTCGGCCACGGCGATCAGCCCGCCGCGATAAGGATTGAGGTGGACGTAGCGGCCGTTGCAGTCCACCGTCATGGCCACGGCCTTGTTCGTCCCCCGCAGCCGCAGCACCGCCGCGTCGCTCCCGGGACCCACCACCGTGTTCGTGCGCACGGTGCTGTCGTACTGCTCGTACACCCAGCGCTTGCTGGCGATGGAGGGCGAATCAAGCAGCTGCCGCAGCGTCCAGGTGGGGTCGCTCTCCTCGAACGCGGGCGAGAGCGTGGACGCGTCCCACTCGCGCAGCGCGGCGATCTCGGGAGATTCCACGCCCTGGCGCGTGTAGGTCGGGCATCCCTCCACCAGCGGCTCGCCGGGGATGTCGACGATGACGACCCCGTTCTCACGGATGACATAGCGCCCCGTCTCCGTCACCCGGCCG
This sequence comes from Longimicrobium sp., assembly GCF_035474595.1. Classification (NCBI taxonomy): domain Bacteria; kingdom Pseudomonadati; phylum Gemmatimonadota; class Longimicrobiia; order Longimicrobiales; family Longimicrobiaceae; genus Longimicrobium; species Longimicrobium sp. Next base: position 34,376 of record NZ_DATIND010000092.1, on the reverse strand, counting down.
ATCGTCTCCGCGTCCAGGTCCCACTTGCCCAGGATGGCGCGGACGTCCTCCTCGTGGCCGTTCTTGGCGACGACGAGCATCCGCTCCTGCGTCTCGCTGAGCAGGATCTCGTAGGGCGTCATCCCCCGCTCGCGCACGGGCACGGCGGTGATCTCGATGTCCACGCCGGTCCCGCCGCGCGCCGCCATCTCGGTCGACGAGGAGACCAGTCCCGCCGCGCCCATGTCCTGGATGCCCACGATGTGGCCGCTGCGGATCAGCTCCAGCGACGCCTCGAGGAGCAGCTTCTCGGTGAAGGGGTCGCCCACCTGCACCTGAGGCCGCTTCGCCTCGCTCTCTTCCGACAGCTCGGCGGAGGCAAAGGTGGCGCCGTGGATGCCGTCGCGCCCCGTCTTCGCGCCCACCGCCATGATCGCGTTGCCCACGCCGGCCGCCACGCCGCGGATCAGCTCGTCGTGCTTCAGCAGCCCCACGCACATGGCGTTCACCAGCGGGTTCCCCTCGTACGCGCCGTCGAAGTACACCTCGCCGGCCACGGTGGGAATGCCCACGCAGTTGCCGTAGTCGCCGATCCCCTTCACGCAGCCGGCGAAGAGGTAGCGCACGCGGTCGCCCTGCTCGCCGTCGATCTCGCCGAAGCGCAGCGAGTTCAGCATGGCGATGGGGCGCGCGCCCATGGTGAACACGTCGCGGAGGATGCCGCCCACGCCGGTCGCGGCGCCCTGGTACGGCTCCACGGCCGAAGGGTGGTTGTGCGACTCGATCTTGAAGGCGATGGCCAGGCCGTCGCCCACGTCGATGACGCCGGCGTTCTCGCCCGGGCCCTGCAGCACCCAGGGCGCCCTGGTGGGGAGCTTCTTCAGGAGCGGGCGGCTGTTCTTGTAGCCGCAGTGCTCGCTCCACATGGCGCTGAACACGCCCAGCTCGGTCCACGTGGGCGTGCGCCCCAGGATGCTCAGGACGAGCCTGTACTCGTCGGTCGAAAGCCCGTGCTCCGCGACCAGCTCGGGAGTGATCGCGGGATCGCCGGGACGTGTGCTCACGGACACCGGTGTATCGCTTCGGTTGATGTGGTTTCCAATCGGGACCAGCAGCAGTGCGCGTCCGAGGCCACCCGGCCCTCCCCCCGCGGAGGCCCTCCCCCGCGGCTTAGACCGCGTACCCCCTCCCGCTGCGCGGGAGGGGGTGGAACAGAGTGCGCGTGGGCCGGATTCGGCGCGGCCGGGGTTCGCCGGGCGAATGAATTCGCGGCAACAACGGCCCGAAGTCCGCCTTCGCGGACTCGCGCCCCGGCATCCGCGCTCGTCACCCAGCCTCGCGTGGCGTCGTGGATCTCTCCCCACCGCGCCGAGCTCGCCAGGCTACCTCTCCCGGTACGGGAGAGGTGGACGGCCTAAGCCGGCCGGAGAGGGCGCGACGCGTCGGACTGGCTCGAAAGCCCGTCCCGCGCTGAGCCCGTCTCGCGCCGAGCCTGTCTCCTGCGCGATCGCCCTCCGCCCTACGGCCGCGGGACCACGCGCGGGGTGACGCTGTTCTCGCGGTCGCGGGTTCGCGACTGGATGGTGTCGGGCTGGTTCGGCACCGTGGTGCGCGTGACCTTGCTCTCGCGGTCGGCGCGCTCGTCGTCCACCGAGGTCGCGCGCGGCGTTCCGGTCGTGTCGCTGAGCGTGGCCGGCGGCTGCGCGCCCGCGGTGATCGGGCCGGGGCCGGTGACCGTGCGCCCGTTCCCCGTCTGGTTGCCGCGCGTCAGGGTCGGGACCGGCAGGCCGCCGCCCGTCGTCGTCGTCGCGCCGCCGGTCGTAGTGGGGGCGCCGCCGCGGATGATGGTGCTCTGCCCGGCGCCGTTCGCGCCCGCCGCATTGTCGCGCGACAGGTTGCTCCCCGAGCGGGCGGGCGGCGGGGTTACGTCGCGCACCTGGCCGGACATCCCCGGCGCGCCGGACTCCACGCGCACGCCGCCGACCTCGGCGGGCGGCAGGGTGCCGTTGCGCTCGCGGCTGCGCCCGCGCACGATCACGCGCTCCTGGCTTTGCGCGGGCCCGGCGGGCGCCGCCTGCGCGCGGACCGCGGCCGCGCCGGCCGAGCCGCCCTCGCCGCCGATGGCATCGGCGGCGGGCGGGGCGTCGATGCGGCGCGCGCGGGTGCGCAGCACGGCGGCGATCACCTGGTCGCCGCGGAAGAAGACCACGTCGTCGCTGCCGCAGCGGTTGGGGCAGCCGTTGGAGTAGAACCAGTAGCTCCAGTCGCCCTCGGTGCGCGTCCGCGCGGGCGAGCCGAAGACGGAGCGCACCTGGTCGGGCGACATCCCCTGCGCGATGGTCCGCTGCGCGGCGGACGGAGAGGCGGCGAGGACAGCAGAGAGCGCCGCGGCCAGCGTCAGCATCATCTTCATCGTCTCACCTCCGGTGTGGCAGGGCCGGGAGATGGCGAGATCCGCATCGCCCCATCCCGCCGATCGGTTCCGTCATCCCCGCCCGCAGCGCATAACTCGCTCCAGCACCACGGCTTGGCCGCTTCTCGGCTAGTCACCGATGCTCCGGAGCCGCCCGGATGCCCCGCCAGCAGTCCCGCAGGGACTTCGTGCCCCTTGTTGCCGCCGAATTCATTCGGCGGAGCGAGGCTCACACCCGCGCCAGATGCGCGGCCACCGAGCGGAACAGCCCCAGCCCGTCGGTCGGCCCCAGCAGCGGGTCCACCGAGCGCTCGGGGTGCGGCATCATTCCCAGCACGTTGCCGGCGGCGTTCACGATCCCCGCGATGCCGCGCGCGGAGCCGTTGGGGTTGGCGGCGGGCGTGACCAGCCCCTCCGCGTCGCAGTAGCGGAGGACGACCTGCCCGTTCGCCTCCAGCCCGTCCAGCAGCTCCGGCTCGGCGAAGTAGCACCCCTCGCCATGCGCGATCGGCACCCGCAGCACCTGCCCGACCTCGTACTCCGCGGTGAAGAGCGTGTCGTTGCGCTCGACCAGCAGGTGGACGGGGCGGCTGCGGAACTTCAGGGTGCGGTTGCGGACCAGGGCGCCGGGGAGGAGGCCGCTCTCGCACAGGATCTGGAAGCCGTTGCAGATGCCGGCCACGGGGCCGCCGCCCTCCGCGAACGCCTTTACCTCGCGCATGATGGGGCTGTGCGCCGCGATGGCGCCGGCGCGCAGGTAGTCGCCGTAGCTGAAGCCGCCGGGGAGGAACACCGCGTCCACGCCCTGCAGGTCGTGCTCCTTGTGCCACAGGAACACGGCCTCGGCGTCCAGGTTCTCCTGGACCGCCTTGTAGCAGTCGTAATCGCAGTTGCTGCCGGGAAAGGTCACCACGCCGATCTTCATGCCGCGGCAAGCGCCTCCACGCGCACGTCGTAGTCCTCGGTCACCGGGTTGGCCAGCAGCTGCCGGCACATCGCGTCCACGCGGCCGGCCGCGTCGGCCTCCGAGTCGGCCGACAGGGTGAAGCGGATCAGCCGCCCCACGTGCGCGTCCTCCACGCCGCCGAAGCCCAGCGACTTCAGCGCGCCCTGCACGGCGCTCCCCTGCGGGTCCAGGATCCCCCGGCGCGGCGTCACCCGCACCTCCACGCGAAAGTCCGTCACGGCAAAAGCTCCTCGTTCAGCGCGTCGGGCGGCGGCCCCGCGGCGCGCGGGCCGCGGCGCCCCTCGTATTCCAGCGGCCGGACCTCGTCCGGGCTCGGGTCCACGGTCTCGATCGGGTCCTCGTCGGGCAGCTTCTCCTCGAACCCCTGCATCACCGTGCGCAGCAGCCCGTAGCCGATGTAGACGATGGACATGGGGAAGAAGAAGTACTCCGGATAGGTGAACGCGGCCACGATGGCCAGCACCGCCATCGCCATCGCGAAGCGCCCGCTCCAGGTGCGGAGCGAGAAGCGCGGGACCACCGGGTACAGGACGTTGCTCACCATCAGCACCGCCACCATCATCATCAGCCACCCCGCCGCGCGCCCCGCGTCCACGTGGCTGAACCAGCGGTGCCAGAGCGCGGTCTGCGTGAAGGCGTAGTACGTGGCCACCGAGGCGCCCGCGGTGGGGGAGGGAAGCCCGTGGAACGCGGACTTCGCCGTTCCCGCCTGCTCGATGTTGAAGCGCGCCAGCCGGAAGACCGCGGCGGTGATGTAGAGGAAGGCGACGATCCAGCTCCACTCGCCGCCGTTCTTCAGGAAGGTGAAGTAGATGATGAGCGCCGGCGCCACGCCGAACGAGATGGCGTCGACCAGCGAGTCCAGCTCCTCGCCGAAGGCGCTTCCCGTGGCGGTGAAGCGGGCGATGCGGCCGTCCAGCATGTCGAACACCGCCGCCAGCACGATCAGCCAGCCGGCGGTGATGAAGTCGCCCCGGGTGGCGTGGACGATGGCCCACACGCCCAGGAACATGTTGCCCACCGTGAAGGCGCTGGGGAGGATGATGATCCCCCGCCTCAGCCGCCGGCGGCGCGCGCCGGCCACGGTGTTCCCCGTGTCGCTCATCGCCCCTCCTCCGCGCGGAGCGGGAACTCGTCCAGCGTCATCCCCGTGAGCCTCCGGAAGGCGTCCTGGTAGCGCGCCGAGGTGGCATCGATCACCTCCGGCGGCAGGTCGGGCGCCGGGTACGCCTTGTTCCACTCGCCGCGCCCGACCAGCTCTTCCAGCCAGTCGCGCAGCGGCTGCTTGTCCAGCGACGGCTGGCCGCGCCCCGGCTGGTAGGTGTCGGCCGGCCAGAAGCGCGACGAGTCGGGCGTCAGCACCTCGTCCATCACCCGGATCGTCGCGTCGCCGTCGCGGCCGAACTCGAACTTGGTGTCGGCGATGATGATCCCCGCGCCCGCCGCCACCTCGCGCCCGCGGCCGTACAGCGCCAGCGCGTGCGCCCGGAGCGTACCGGCAACCTCCGCGCCCACGATCTCGCCCATCCGCCCGAAGGGGATGTTCTCGTCGTGCCCGGTCTCGGCCTTGGTGGCGGGGGAGAAGACCGGCGGGTCGAGGCGGTCCGACTCGCGCAGCCCCGCGGGAAGCGGCTCGCCGGCCAGCGTCCCGCGCTCGCGGTACTCCTTCCACGCGCTCCCGCTGATGTAGCCGCGGACCACGCATTCCACGGGGAAGGGATCGAGCTTGCGCACCAGCATCGACCGGCGCGCCCACGCGTCGCGGAGCGGGGCGAGCGCGGGGTAGCGGGCGGCGATTTCGCCGGGGTCGACGGAGATGAGGTGGTTGGGCACCAGGTCGGCGGTGCGCGCGAACCACCAGGCGGAGATCAGGGTGAGGACCTCGCCCTTGCGGGGCACCGGCTGCGGCATCACCACGTCGAACGCGCTGACGCGGTCGGTGGCGACCATGAGGAGCGCGTCGCCCAGGTCGTACACGTCGCGCACCTTCCCGCGCACCCGCAGCGGGAAGGGGAGGTCGGTGGTGACGAGCGCCGGGGTCAGGACGGTGGCTCCGATGCTGGGTTTTGCCGGTCGGATGGGCGGAAAGGTAGCAGGCGCGCGGGGGCGCGGCAACCAAGGCAAGTCCTAAGTGCTAAGTCCTAAGTCCTAAGTCCTAAGTGCTGAGTGCTGAGTGCTGAGTGCTGAGTGCTGAGTGCTGAGTGCTGAGTGCTGAGTGCCAGGTGCTGACGTTCGCCGACGAAGGATTCGGCCGGAGGGATGCGACGCAGGGTGCTCCGGAGCCTCATCCCCCGGCCGTCCTTCCAGAGTCCAGCACTCCGCATCAGGAACTTAGGACTTAGGACTTAGGACTTAGGACTTAGGACTTAGGACTTAGGACTTGGCACTCAGCACTCAGCACTCAGCACTTCCTTTGACGCGATTCTGTTGTGCGATCCGCGCGATCAGAGTATCATCCGTTTGGGCGTAACTTCCTCCCGCCCGCCGACTTCGCCTTCCCCGTCCTCGCGGACTTCCCATGCCGGGGCGCATCTCCCTTCCGCTGCCGTTCCGCATCTTCCTGGCGCTGGCGCTCGCTTTCGTGGCGCCCGCGGCCGGCCTGCGCGCGCAGTCGACCCTCTCCTCGGCGCAGCAGCCCACCATGCCCGACGTGGTGGGGCTCACGCGCGAGCAGGCCATCACCCGCCTGCAGCGCCTGCAGATGAGCGTGCGGGTGCGCGACGTGGCCTCGGCCCAGCCGAAGGGCGTGGTGGTGACGCAGGAGCCCGCGTCCGGCCAGGCCGTGCGCGTCGGCTCGGCCGCCGTGCTCGAGGTGTCCACCGGCGCGCGCCAGACGCAGACCGGCGACGGGGAGACGGACGGCGGCGGCCGCGTGGTGCAGGTGCCCAACGAGGTGAGCGTGCCGGACCTGACGGGGATGAGCGTGCTGATGGCGCGCGCCCGGCTGGTGGCCGGCGGGCTCGTTCCCGGCCGCGTGGACTCCGCCTCCGCCGAGGGCGCGCGCGCCGGCCGGGTCGTGGCGCAGGAGCCCGCCGCGGGGACGCGGGTGAGCACCGGCAGCCGCGTGCGCATCACCATCGCCCGGCGGGCGCCGGCGGCGCAGCCGCAGCCGCCCACGCCGGTGGAGCCGCAGCCGGACCGCGTGGTCGTTCCCAACGTCGCCGGGAAGACGGTGGCCGAGGCGCGCGCGGCGATCGGCGGCGCGCGGCTGCTGCTGGGCTCGGTGGACAGCGCGTCGTCCTCCTCCGCCGCGGGAACCGTCGTCGGGCAGAAGCCCGCGGCGGGCGCGTCGGTGGATCCGGGCACCTTCGTCACCGTGACGGTGGCGCGGCCGCGGCTGGTGCGGGTGCCGTCGCTGGCCGGGCAGCCGCTGGCCGAGGCGCGGCGGACGCTCGCCGCCGCCGGCCTCCGCGCGGGCGGGGTGACGGAGCGCGAGGCGCCGGGCGAGCCGCGCGTGGTCGGCCAGTCGGTCGCGGCGGGTACGGCGGTCGCGCCGGGCACCGCCGTCGCCCTGACCGTCTCCCGCGCGCCCGCCGTGGTGCCGCCGGTCGTCGTCGCGCCGACGGAGCCCGTGCGGCCGCCCGCGGACACCACGCCGGTGGCCACGCAGCCCATCGCCCCGCCCGTCGTGCCGCCCGCCGCGCAGGACACCGTGCCCGCGCCGCAGCCCGCGACGCCCGAGGTGACGCCGCAGCCGGTCGCGCCGCAGCCCGCGGCCAACCAGCCCGCCGCGCGGCCGCCCGCGTCTCGACCGGAGCCGCAGCCCGCGCCGGCGGAAAGGCGTTTCCCGCGCTCGGCGCTGTACGCGATGCTGGTGCTGCTCGCCTTCATGGTGCTCGGGCTGGTCCTGCGCGCGATCGACCGGCGCCGGGCCGCGCCGCGGGGCGCCACGGTGGCCGCGCCGGTGCCGGGGCCCATGCCCGTCGGCGTGCGCGTGCGGGTGGACGGCGGCGAGCAGCAGGCGGCGCCGCAGCCGGAGAAGATGGCCACCGGCGGGCGGGTGCGGCTGGGCGTGCGCATGGCCGAGGCGCGCCCCAAGGAGGCCAACACCGCGCAGGTGCCGCTGGGCGCCGGGCGCGTGGCGGTGACGATGATGGAGGGCGACGTGCCGCGACCCACCGAGGAGCCGGAGACGATCTCCGCCGGGCGGGTGCGGGTGACCACCAGCGACGACCAACCGGATTTCTGGCCGGGCGACGGCGAATCCGTGATCCTGAAGAGGAGATGATGATGGACGAGAGCCGCACCACCCTGGCCGAGGCCGTGGAGTTCGAGGCCACCTTCGCCGAGAAGCTGACCGCCGCCGTGCGCGAGAAGCTGCTGCCCTTCGCGGGGCACGTGAGCGGCACCGTGTTCGAGGCCGCCATCGGCAAGGTCATCGAGCAGGCCGCGAAGGTGCTCGACGTGCCCTTCGCCGAGCTGCTGACCGGCGCCTGGGAGCGCTACCCCGAGATCCGCGAGCTGGCCGACGCGCGCCTGCACCCCTCGGGCGAGGAGACGATGCTGGAGCTGGCCGAGCACCGCTTCGCCTGGGAGTACGCGCCGAAGATCGAGATCGTCTTCAACGAGACCTACCCGGTCTCCATCCCGCTCGGCGTGACCGTGGGCGTGAAGGTGATCGGCGGGGTGCTGGTGGTGCAGGGCGGGCGCTTCCGCGAGCTGCGCTCCGGGAAGCTGGAGGTGGGCGTGGCGCTGACCGTGGCCGAGCAGCCCGCCGGCAGCCGCATCAAGGACGTCCAGCTCCCGCGCGTCCTCAGGTTCGGCGACGGCGTTCCCATCCGCGACGCCGTTCCCGTGGGCCGGATCGCCACGCCCGAGCCGGCGGCGGTGGTCGCCAACTCGTAGCCCCGGCATCGCCGCGCGACCGAAATCGCCCCCGCGCGCCCGATGGTATCGGGTGCCGGGGGCGATTCGTCTCGACGGCGCGCCTCATCTCCTCCTCATCTCCCCGTTGTCATACGGCACCGCTCCGGCGCGTTCACTGGTCACGGAGACCGATCCGGGGCTCACACCCACAATCGCGGAGGGTTTGATGGTGAAAGTGAATCGTCTGGCGTTCGCCGGCGTGTTCGTGCTCGTGAGCGGCGGGTGCGCGCCCGACCGCATGACCGCGCCGCAGCAGCCGTCCGCGCGCAGCCTGCGGGTGACGGAGCATGGGAGTTCCGCGCAGCCGCTCTTCGTGGTCGACGGACACATCCTGACCAGCGGCGGACGCGACATCGATCCGGACCGCATCGCCAACGTGGAGATCGTGAAGGGCACGCGCGCGGTGGAGATGTACGGTGACGCCGCGGCCAACGGGGTGATCATCGTCACCACGAAGGAAGCCGCGGCCCGCGGCGGCCACGACGCCGTGGTGCAGCGCGAGGGACAGATCCGCATCCGCGGCAGCAACGCCATCACCGGTGACGTGCTGGTGATGGTGGACGGCCGCGCGGTCCCGGCCGCCACGCTCCAGGACATCGCGGCCGACGACATCCTCGACATCCAGGTGCTGAAGGGCGCAGCCGCCGTGCAGCAGTACGGCGACCGCGCGGCCGAGGGCGTGGTCGTGGTCCGCACGAAGCGCGTGGACGACAGCCTCTGACCCGGCGCGGCGACGCGCACACGAACCCCTCGCCGGCTTCCGGCGAGGGGTTTTCGTGCGTCAGGGTGGAGGCGTCCCGCGCGTTGTGTTCAGGACATGCCGAATCTTCCGAGAGACGAAATAGGATGAATCGTTTTCGCGTGATGGCCATCGCCGCTCTGGTGCTTCCGGCCGCTGCCTGCGCCGCAGATGGCGTCACGGCGGCCATGCCAGCCGAGGTGCGGCCAGCGCCGGTCCTGGATCTGGTGGACTCCCCGGCTTCGCCGATCCGCGCGGTCCGCGGCGCGACTCCTGGCGCGGTGATACGAATTCGCTGCGGCGGCAGCATCTCCCTCGGCAGCGAGCCGCTCTTCGTCGTGAACGGCCGCCCGGTATCCCACGCCGAGTTCCACGCGCTGAACATCGATGCGGGGTCGATCGCGGACCTCGGGATGATGAACGGTCCATCCGCAGTGGCGCTTTACGGCGCGGCCGCGTCCAACGGCGTGGTGCTGATCACGCTGAAGCCCCGATGAGCGTCCTCCGCGCCTGCGCCGCCGCGCTCGTGTTCGGATTTACCGCCTGCGCTTCGAACGCCACGCCGCGCCGCGCGCCGACCGTGCTCGCGAGCGCGCCGGCCCGCGTGGCGCCGCCGCCCGTCATCGTCTCGCCACTGACCGAATTGCTGGCTACGAGAGTTCAGGGTTTCGTGCTGCCGCCCGGGTCAACCGGAGTGTACATCCGGTCCCGGCCCGTCGGTCCTGCCCCACCCGGACCGTCCCCGCTCTATTTCGTCGACGGAAAACCGGTTCCCGGCAACGACATCGCCGCGATGAACATCCGTCCGGAGCAGGTCGAGGCGATCGAGGTCATCAAGGGGATGGATGCGGTTGGACGCTACGGTGCGGCGGCCGAGCACGGCGTCGTCCTGATCACCCTGAAGCACGACGAGCGATGAAGCGCGGGGCCGCCGCTGTCCTGCTCATGTGCACGGCGGCGGGGTGCGCGCCGGACCGCGCCGTGGCGCCCGCGCCCGCGCAGGTGCGGCCCACCACCGCCGCCGAGCGGCTCTCCGCGGTGCAGGTGACCGCGACGGCGACCGGACTGCGGGATTCGCTCGGCATCGTCGACGGGCTGATCGTCGACGGGCCGCGGGAATTCGTGCGCAATCCGCGCGTGGTGCTGGACGGCCGCGTGGTCCATCTCCGGCGCGACGATCCGCGCATCCGCAGGCGGGGCGTGGCCGCGGCCATCGTCTTCACCCGCGCGGAGGTGGGCGACCGCTTCGGGCCGGGCGACTACGACAGCGTCGTCGTCATCCGGACCCCGCCCTGCGACTTCGGGCAGAGGCTGGGCGAATGCATCGGCATCCCCATCCCCCCGCGCCCGACGCCGATTCTGGACGTCGCGGCGGAGCGGACGCCGTAGCCACGAACGCAACGAACCCCTCGCCCGGCCACCCGGACGAGGGGTTCGCGCTCGTGTCTCCTCCGGGTCTCCGCGTGAGATCCGCGATGCCGCGGAAACGCTCAGAGCCCGTAGACCGGCCGCACCTTGGCCTCGAGGTAGCGCAGCAGCGGCTCGTGGCTCAGCCGCGCCCCGGTGATGCGCTCGCACAGCTCCGGCGCGGTGAATCGGCGGCCGTGCGCGTGCACGTTCTCCTTCAGCCACCCCAGCAGCCCGCCGAACTCCCCGCGCCGCAGGTCGTCGTCCAGCGACGGAAGAGCCCGGCGCAGCGTGGCCCAGAACTGCGCCGCGTACAGGTTCCCCAGCGTGTAGGTGGGAAAGTAGCCGAACGCGCCCATCGACCAGTGGATGTCCTGCATGCACCCGCGCGCGTCGTCGGGCACCTCCAGCCCCAGGTCCGCGCGGATGCGCTCGTTCCACGCCGCCGGCAGGTCGCGCACCGGCAGCTCGCCGGAGAGCATCGCGCGCTCCAGGTCGAAGCGCAGCATGATGTGCAGGTTGTACGTGGCCTCGTCGCTCTCGATGCGGATCAGGTTCGGCTCGACGACGTTCATCGACCGGTACGCCGCATCCACGTCCACTGAATCCAGCGCGGACGGGCCGAACGACTGGCGGATGGCGGGGAGCGCCCACTCCCAGAACGGGTGCGAGCGGCCCACCAGGTTCTCCCACATCCGCGACTGGCTCTCGTGGATGCCGGTGCTCGCCGCCTCGGCCAGCGGCTCGCCGAAGTGCCCGCCCTTGGGCAGGTTCTGCTCGTACAGCGCGTGCCCGGTCTCGTGCATGGTGCTGCTGAGCGCGCTGGGGAACTGGTCCTCGGCGTAGCGCGTGGTCAGCCGCGTGTCGCCCGGGCCAATGCCGTCGCAGAACGGGTGCGCCGACACGTCCAGCCGCCCCGCGTCCATGTCGAACCCCATCCGCCGGACCACGTCCAGGTTGAACGCCTCCTGCTTCGCAATGGAGATGGGCGTGCGCTGCCACGACACGTCCGGCTGCACGCCCGAATCGGCCACCGCGCGGATCAGCGGCGCCAGCCCGCCGCGCAGCGCCTGGAAGGTGCGCGTGATCTCGGCGGTGGTCATCCCCGGCTCGAACTGGTCCAGCAGCGCGTCGTACATCACCCCGCCCTCGGGCCACCCCAGCGCCTCGGCCGAGCGCTGCGTCAGGACGACGATCTTCTCGAGCCACGGCGCGAACGCGGCGAAGTCGTTCCGCTCGCGCGCGTCGCGCCACACGTGCATCGCACGCGACGAGGTCTCGGCCATCTCGCGCACCAGGTCGCCCGGCATGCGGGTGTGGCGGTCGAAGTCGCGGCGAATCTCGCGCAGGTTGGCGGCGGCGCCCGGGTCGGCGCCGAGCGACGGGTCGCCCTCGCACCGCGCCAGCAGCTCGCCGATGCGCGGGCTGGTGCGCCGCTCGTGGATCAGCGACGACAGCACGGCCATCTGCTCGGCGCGCAGCGGCGCGGCGGCGGGCGGCATGTGCGTCTCCTGGTCCCACCCGATGATGCTGCTGGCGGACTGCAGCGTGGCCGCCTCGCGCAGCAGCCGGCGCAGCTCGTCGTAGGCGGGGTGCGGGGCGGCCACGTCCGTCTGTTCGCTCATCCGTTCTCCTTCATCCGTTCATCTCCGTCGGAAAAGCTTGAAAAGCGGGGTGCGGGCATGTCCCTCCGCTGCGCTCCGGGCCGGGCTGCGCGCGCGGTAGGGCACGGTACCGCTGTGCCCAACCGCGCCGGGCCCCCGCCGCGCATAGGATCAGCCGCGATCCCCGGCATCGATCCAGGCGCGGCGGGTTCCCGGCCCTCCGGGCGCGCATCCCTCATGCTGGGCATCACTCCTCCGAAACCATCTCCGGGGGAAGGCCGGACTCGAGGAACTCCGCAAAGTCGCCGGTGAACCGGCCGTCCAGGCACAAGCCGTAGAATTCCGCTCCGCCATCGGGGCTCTCTCCGGCGATCAATCCCGCCGCAAGTTCTTCCTGGGTGGGTGGAAGTCCGTGGTACATCACGTGGTCCAGCCCGGTGCCGGGAACGGCGCGGGCCAGACCGATTCCGTTCGCCTTCGCGAACCTGACGGCGCTTTTCTGGAACGTCGACCGGGTGACCACGGTTCCCTTGGTCCGGTCCGCGCCGATCTGCTGCAGCTTCGCGTGAAACTCCTCGATGTCGTCTACCCGAACGGGGTGCGTGTAGCCCTTGCACTCCCACACCCAGACCAGATACGGATCGCTCGCGCCCTTCATACGGAGTTCGATCGCCAGGTCCACCACGATGTCGGAGCCCCGCTGAAGCGACCGGTACCCCTTCTGGTGGAAGACCGTCGCGCACGCTGGATCCAGCCCCAGATTCCCTTCGTGCAGTTCCGCTTCTATCAGCGCTTTCACGGCCAGCTCGAAGGCCGTGCCCCTGTTGGCCGAGGAATTCCGGCGGCTCGCTGGAGGTTCGCCTGGCGAGAAGGTCAAACCCGCAGCTCCGGCGCGGCGTCGCGCGCGGCCTCGGGGTAGCGGGCGAGGGCGGGGGCGACCCACTCCTCCAGGAACTCGTCCACCTGCTCGGGGGCGCGGCCCACGTACAGCTCCGGGCGCAGGTCCTCGTCCAGCTCCGCGCGGGTGACGCCGAACGCCGCGTCTCCGGCGATGCGGTCCATCAGGTCGTTGGGGCGGCCGTGCTGCTTCACCTGCTGCCCGGCCTCGATGCTGTGCACCCGCACGCGCTCGTGCAGGTCCTGCCGGTCGCCGCCCCGCTTCGCCGCGCGCATCATCAGGTTCTCGGTGGCCATGAACGGCAGCTCTTCCATCAGCCGGCGGCGGATCATCTCCGGATACACCACCATCCCCCCCGCCACGTTGTGCATCAGCAGCAGCACGCTGTCGATGGCGAGATAGGCTTCGGGGACGGCGATGCGCTTGTTGGCGCTGTCGTCCAGCGTGCGCTCGAACCACTGCTGCGCGGCGGTGAAGGCGGGGTCCATCGACAGCACGATGGCGTGGCGGGCCAGCGCGTTGATCCGCTCGCAGCGCATGGGGTTGCGCTTGTAGGGCATCGCCGAGCTGCCGATCTGGTGCTCCTCGAACGGCTCCTCCACCTCCTTGAGGTGCGAGAGCAGCCGCACGTCGTTGGCGAACTTGCTGGCGCTCTGGCCCACGCCCGCCAGCGTCGCCAGGCAGGCGTAGTCCGTCTTGCGCGTGTACGTCTGTCCGGTGACGCCGTACACCTGCTCGAAGCCCATCTTCTTCGCCACCAGGCGGTTGAGGCGCTCCACCTGCGCGCCGTCGCCCTCGAACAGGTCCATGAAGCTGGCCTGCGTCCCCGTGGTCCCCCGCACCCCGCGGAAGCGCATCGTGGCGATGCGGAATTCGACTTCCTCGAGGTCGAGGAGGAGGTCCTGGATCCAGAGCGTGGCGCGCTTGCCGACCGTGGTGGGCTGCGCGGGCTGGAAGTGCGTGAAGCCGAGGGTGGGGAGATCGCGATACCGCCGCGCGAAGTCCGCCAGCGCGGCGACCACGGCGGCGATGCGGCGGGCGACCAGCTTCAGCGCCTCGCGGTGCTGGATGAGGTCGGTGTTGTCGCCCACGTAGGCGCTGGTGGCGCCCAGGTGGATGATGGCACGCGCGCCGGGCGCCTGCTCGCCCAGGTGATGGACGTGCGCCATCACGTCGTGGCGGAGCTGGCGTTCCAGCTCGGCGGCGCGGCGCAGGTCGAAGTCGTCCAGGTGCGCGCGGATGGCCTCGACCGCTTCGTCGGGGATGGGCAGCCCCAGCTCGCGCTCGGCCTCGGCCAGCGCCAGCCAGAGCCGCCGCCAGGTGCCGAACTTGAAGTCCGCGGAGAAGATGCGGCTCATCTCCGCGGACGCGTACCGCTCCGTGAGCGGGTTGGAATATCGATCGGATGCCATCGTTCCGGATCTGGTGGTGTCGATTCGGGGCGGACGCTACGACAGGTTCAGCTGCCAGGAGACGCCGAAGCGGTCGTTCACCCACGCGAACTGGCGGCTGAAGCCGTAGTCGCCCAGCGGCATCAGCTCGGCGCCGCCCTCGGCCAGCGCGGCGGCGAGGCGCCGGATCTCCTCGTCGCTCTCGCATTCCACGAAGAACGACGAGGCCGGGGTGAAGGTGAAGCCGTGCTCGATCACGCTGTCGGTGCACATCACCGTCTGCCCGGCGATGGAGACCTCGGCCATCATCACCGACCCCTCGGCGCCGGGCTGTCCCGGGCCGTAGCGGGAGATGCGCGTGATCTCGCTCCCCGGAATCAGGGAGACGTAGAAATTCATCGCCTCCTCGGCCTTACCCTCGAACATCAGGAACGGTCGAACGCTGTTCGCCATCGTCTCCTCCGTGCGTCTCCCGCTGCCGTCTCCCACGACGCCGGCCGCCGTGGGGGTCAGGGGGTGTCGCTGTATCCGCCCAGCCGGCCGCAGTGCCGGCAGCGGAACACGTAGGCCGTGGGAGCGTCGTCGCGATCGAGCGCGCGCAGGTACGGCTCCCAGCCGGCGTCCTCGATGCCGCTTTCCTTCCGGATCTCCGGGATCGCCCCGGACCACCGCTGCGACAGCTCGGCGTAGCCCCCTCGCCCCAGGAACTCGCCCGCGTCATCGCAGCACGTCCACCATTGCTCCTGCTGCCACCCCATGAAGCCGGGCGTCCGGCGGCTGACTTCCTCGATCACCTCGGGAGAGACCGTCGGCCACCGGCCATAGCCGCCGATCCCGGCAGCGTCGGTGAACTCGGCGTCGAAGCGCTTCGACGCAGAGCCGTCGGCGATGCACCAGGGGCAGAGCGCGTCGTCCAGGTCGTCACGGGCGTATGCGGGCCCCGTGTAGATGTAGCCACGGGCACGACCGCAGCACCGGCACGCCGCCGCCGACTGTGCGACGGAACCGGTGCCGAGCGGATCGGGGTGGTAGGGGAAGCGGGGAAGCGCTTCGTCCGGCATGGGGACCTCACTCCATCAGCCGCAGGCGCGGACGCTTCGGCGGCGGCGTGGTGCCGGCGTCGGACGGGTAGGTGACAGCGGCCAGGAACAGCCCCTCGGGCGGCGCAGGCGGGCTCGTCTCCAGCCCCGGCGCGCCGTCCAGCAGGTCGGCCATGTCGCCCGCCGGGCGCTCGCCGAGCCCGACGTCCACCATCGTCCCCACCAGGTAGCGCACCATGTGGTGCAGGAAGCGGTTGGCGCTCACGTGGAACTCCAGCCCCAGCCCCTCCCACGGCGCCCAGCGCGCCTCGGTCACGGTGCAGCGGTCGCCGCGCTCCTCCTGCCCCGCCTTGGCGAACGCCTTGAACGAGTGGTCGCCGACGATCATCTCCGCCGCGTGCTCCATCCCCCCGAGGTCGACGGGGCGCAGCAGCGGCCAGCACCAGGGCGCGTGGAACGGGCTGTCGGCGTGCTGCGCCAGCCCGATGCGGTAGACGTACGAGCGCGAAGTGGCGTCGTACCGGGGGTGGAAGAAGGGCGGCGCGAGCACCGCGTCGGCCACCCACACGTCGTCGGGAAGGAGCGCGTTCATCGCCCGGCGCAGCGCGTGCGCCGTCCACCGCTCGGGCACGTCGGTGGCCGCCACCTGCCCGGTGGCGTGCACGCCGCTGTCGGTGCGGCCGCTGCCCACGACCTGCGCGGGGCGGTTGGTGAGCTTGGCGACGACGCGCTCCAGCTCGCCCTGCACGGTGCGCTGCTCGGGCTGCACCTGCCAGCCGTGGAAGGCGCGCCCGTCGTAGTGCAGGGTCAGGCGGATGCGGTGGAGGGCGGGTTCGTTCACGCGCGACAACCTGCCCGGCGGCGCGCGTGCTGTCAAGCAAATTCCGCGTCCCCAAAGGGCTTTGCGCGCGTTGACAGCCGGGGCGCGGCAGCATACCCTTCAACCTCCGCTCACAACGAGAGATGAGGGTCCGCAGGAGGACTCGCCGGCGTGCCCGTCGCCGGCCGTTCCCTGTCCCCTGTTCCCTGTCCCCTGTCCCCTGCAGTTCCAAGATGAACCTGCTGGTCCGCCTGCACGACGCGGTCGACGACGAAACCGTGCTCCAGCGACTCCTCCCCGTGCTGGCGCACGGCGGCCGCCGCGTAGCCTACGCGGCGTACGACGACGGCGCCGCGGTGCTGGTGCGCCGCTGGTCCGCCGCCGGGGAGGGCGGGGTGGACGAGGCCCGGCTGGAGCTGGAGCCCGCCCGCCTGCACGCGCTGCTGGCCGACGACGCCGGCGGCGACCGCCCGCTGCGCCCCGTGGACAGCGCCGCCGCCTGGGTGCTGAAGGACCTGCTCCCGGGGATCGAGCCCGAGAAGCACTGGGTGCGCGCCCGCGCCGTGGCCCACGACGGCCGCTGGCTGGGCGTGTTCGTGGTGGCCGAGCCGCGGCGCCGGATGCTGGCGCGCCGGAGCGACGACTCGATGGACGCCGGCGGCGACGTGCTGGAGCTCTGCCTTTCCCGCGCGCTCCTGCTGCGCGAGCGGCAGGAGGCCGAGGCGGCGCGCGCGCACGCCCTGCGCTCGCTGGCGCAGGCGCCCGCGCAGCCGCGCGACGTGGCCGAGGCGCGCCGCGACGTGGAAAGCATGCGCGCGCGGATGGAGGCGCTGGAGCAGGCCGCCGCCAGCGCCACCGAGATGCTGATGGAGGCGCACGTGGAGATCGACCGCCGCGCCCAGCGCCACCAGCGGCAGACGCGCGTCCTCTACCTCCTGCGCAAGCTGCTGGAGCGCAGCGCCCACGGCATGGGCCCCGCCGAGCTGGCCGACGAGGTGGTGAAGACCGTTTCCGAGGCGTTCGGCGGGAGCCGCTGCTCGCTCCTGCTCATCGACGAGCACGGCGGCGCCCCCGAGCTGCGCCTCTGCGCGGCCGTGGGCCTCCCGCCGATGATCGACTCCGACCGGGTGCGCATTCCCCTGGGGCGGGGGATCAGCGGCGCCGTGGCAAGCTCGCGCATGCCGCTGGTGGTGCGCGACCCCGACGAGGGCGTCACCCACCCGCTGATGCGCGACGCGTGGTACACGGGCCCGGCCTTCGTCTCGCTCCCGCTCCTCTGCCGCGGGCGGCTGCTGGGGGTGCTGAACCTGAGCAACTTCCGCGCGGGCACGGTGGACGACTACGAGGTGGAGCAGCTCCGCCTAGTCGCGCTCTGCGTGGGGCTGCTGGCCGACCACGCGGGGCTGAACGACCGCCTGTTCGCGGGGCTGGCGGCGTGAGCGTGGGGGATGACGCGCTCGCGGCGCCGGACCTGGGCGCGCTGATCCGCCACGCCACGCTCCGCCCGCTCACCGCCGCCGAGGCCGAGGCCGCGTTCAGCGAGGTGATGGAAGGGCGGGCGACGCCGGTGCAGATGGCCGCGCTCCTGGTCGCCATCCGCGTGCGCGGCGCCGTGCCGAGCGAGGTGGCGGGCGGCGTGCGGGCGCTGCGCCGGGCGATGGTTCCCGTCCCCGCGGACGCGGCCGGGCTGGTGGACACCTGCGGCACCGGCGGCGGGGCGATGACCACCTTCAACATCTCCACCGCCGCGGCGCTGCTGGCCGCTGGGGCGGGGGCGCGCGTGGCCAAGCACGGCAACCGCTCGTTCACCAGCCAGTGCGGGAGCGCCGACGTGCTCGAGGCGCTGGGCGTGCGGCTGGAGCTGTCGCCCGACGAGGAGGCGCGGGTGCTGGAGCGGACCGGGATCGTCTTCATGTTCGCGCCGCTGCACCACCCCGCGATGAAGCACGTGGGGCCCATCCGCCGCGAGCTGGGGATGCCGACCATCATGAACGTGCTGGGCCCGGTGACGAACCCCGCCGGCGCGCGCCGCCAGGTGGTCGGCGTCTCCGATCCGGCGCTGCTGGAGCTGATCGCCGGCGCGCTGGCCGAGCTGGGGCACGACCGCGCGCTGGTCGTCCACGGCCAGCCGGGGCTGGACGAGCTGAGTCCGCTGGGAATGTCGGAGGTGATCGAGGTGATGGACGGCCGCTGGGAGCGCCGCACCTTCGACCCCGCCGCCGAGCTGGGATGGGAGCGCTTCGACCCCGGCGGGCTGGCGGGCGGCGACCGGCGTGAGAACGCGGAGAAGGTGGAAGGCGTTCTCCGCGGCCGCATCGCCGGGGCGGCGCGCGCCGCGGTGGTGCTGAACGCCGGCGCCGCCCTCTACTGCGCCGGCCTCGCCCCCACGCTGGTCGACGGCGTCCGCGCCGCGGAGGAGGCGCTCGCCGCGGGCGCGGGATGGGCCAAGCTGGAGGAGTTGCGAGCCGCCGCGCCGGCCGCCTGAACGCAACGAGCCCCGCGGGTCGCCTGACCCGCGGGGCTCGAATCTTTGGGCGACGAGCGGCTATGCCTCATCGTTCGCGCGCTCCCCGCTGTTTTGCTGCTGCGCCCGGTGCCACCGCCTGGAGCGCTCGCGCGACGAGCGGATCTTGAAGAACGTGGCGATGGCGGCGACACCATTGCCCCGCCAGGCAAGCGCAAACTCCGACTTCGCCAGGGCATAGAGCACGAAAGCCGCGGCCGCGAGAATGACGGTACAGCAGACGATGTCGATCCTGTCGAGTTCGTTCTCGCTCCGGTCGTTCATCACGGCCTCGGGCGCGGGTGAGATCGCTGGCTCCGCGAAGTAAACAGCGTCCGCGAGAAGGCGTCAACTCTGGCGGGATGTGTCGCTCCTCAGCGGCCGCTGATGCGACCGGACGTGTCCATTTGGCGCCATCGATGTATCATATCCGGCGGGTGGAGGACACATTCCGCCGCAGATGGGTAGCATCGGCTCGGGCCAACAATCCTGGGGGAGATGGGACGATGACGATGAAGCGACTGATCCGCGCCGGCCGCGTGCTGCCGACCGTGGCGTTCCTCGCGCTGGCGGCGGCGACGTGCCAGAAGAGCGCCCCGCCGGTGACGAACCCCACGCAGCCGCCGCCACCGGCTCCCCAGCCGCCGACCCCGCAGCCGCCAGCCCCGCAGCCGCCGGCGCCTCCGCCGGTGACGCAGCCGGTGCCGGCCGGCGTGGCGGGCGCGTGGGTGCATCGCGAGATGCCGATCCGCTTCCTGGAGACGATGACGCTGGCCGTCAGCGGCGAGAACGTCACGGGGACGGGGACGTTCATGATGGAGGGCGGCCGGTCGGGAAACACCACCATCACCGGCACCTTCCGCGACGGCACGCTCCGGCTCGCGATCGTCCGCGACACGGGGGTGCGCGAGCAGTACGTCGGCCGGCTGGAGGGCGGCCGACTGACGGGGACGCTCACCATCGACGGCAACCCGCAGCCGTTCGCGTTCGAGCGCCCGACCTGACGCGGCCCGATCGGTCGCGACGCATCTCCCCAGATCCCTTTCCAGCCGTCCGTGGAAAGGGATCTGATCGCATCCGCGCGGATGCGGCGAAAGGGTTCGCGGGCCGGGTTGAACCTCGGCCCGCCCCCCGCTAGCTTCCCGCCATCGGCGAGACGGAATGCGGCCCGGATCCATCGAATCCCCAGGACCTGACACTTGGGACTTGGGACTCAGGACTTGGCACTCAGGGCTTCGCACTTCCCTCCATCGCCCCGAATCTCCCCGGCTTCCGAACGCATGTACCGCCAGCCCGACTTCTCGCACCCGCGGTTCCAGAACGCGCCCGACGCCCGCTTCCAGGCCGCGCCGGCCGACGGCGTGCTCCCGGAAGGCTTCTTCTCCACCACCAACCTGCCGACGTACGTGCGCGTGGGCGGCGAGTGGAAGCTGCCGCGCGATCCGCGCATGGACTCGGCGCTGGTGCTGGACCCGGACAACGTTCCCCGCGTGCTGGAGGGGCGCTACGTCCGCCGCGGGCAGATGGTGGCCATGGGGTTCGCCGAGGACGGCGCGGAGGGGATCTACGTCCACGCCAGCGGGCTGATGGGCGACCCCGACATGGGGCCCGAGGGCGAGTTCAAGTTCATGTCGTCGGAAGTCAGCCGCGAGAAGCCCACCGACTACCCCGAGATGGCGCGCATCCTGGTGGACGAGAGGGAGCGCGGGGGGCACTTCATCTGGGTGGTGGGCCCGGCGGTGCTGCACTCGCGCGGGCGCGACACGCTGGCGTGGTTCGTCAACAACGGCTACGTGGGCGTGCTCTTCGGCGGCAACGCGGTGGCGGTGCACGACATCGAGGCGGCCACGATGGGCACCACGCTGGGGATGAACGGCCGCGGCGTGCCGGTGGAGGGGGGCCACGCCTTCCACATGCGCGCCATCAACCGCGTCCGCGCGGCGGGGTCGATCCGGGCGGCGGTGGAGCAGGGGATCATCGAGACGGGGATCATGCACGCGCTGGTCACCAGCGGCGTTCCCTACGTGCTCACCGGCTCCATCCGCGACGACGGGCCGCTGCCGGACACCATCACCGACGTGGTGGCGGGGCAGGAGGCCATGAAGGTGCACACGCGCCGGGCCACGGGCGTCATCATGATCGCCACCGCGCTGCACTCCATCGCCACCGGCAACATGCTCCCGTCGTACGTCTACCGCGAAGACACGGGCGAGGTGCGGCCGCTGACCACCATCTGCGTGGACAGCTCGGAGTTCGTGGTCAGCAAGCTGAAGGACCGGGGCACGCACCAGGCGTTCGGCGTGATCACCAACGCGCAGGACTTCCTGCACGTGCTGCGGCACTACGTGGAGATCGAGGCCGCGAGCCGGCAGCCAGCCGCGGTCGCCTGAGTGCGGAAGTGCGGAAGTGCGGAAGTGCATTGAGTGCGGGGTGACGGGCATCGCCGTGGGAAAATGCGAGTGAACTCGCGGCTACAACGGCACGCAGTCCGCCTTCGCGGACATTGGATCGATGATGGGTGAGATTTCGGTGCGTCCGGCAACGCGTCGACGGCCGCCTCGGCCTTTCGCCCCGCACCGGACCGCCCGAGCCTTCGATCGCACTCTCGCACTCTCGCACTCTCGCACTCTCGCACTCTCGCACTCTCGCACTCTCGCACTCTCGCACTCTCGCACTCTCGCACTCTCGCACTCTCGGTGGCTTGTCCCCGGCTCCGATCGGTTAGAAATTGCAGGGAGACGTTTCCCGCCTCAGAGCCCTGCATCATGCCTTCATCCCGCACCATCCTCGCCTGCCTGCTCGCGCTCACGCTGGCCGTGACGCCGCGCCGCGCGCACGCACAGGAGACGGGCGTGCTGGTGCTGAAGGTGACCGATCCCGAGGGCGTCCCGCTGGCCCGCGCCGCGGCCAAGGTGGACGGCGTCCGCCGCGGCACGACGGGCCCGGACGGGCGGGTGCGCGTGCAGGGGATCGCCCCCGGCTGGCACGCGCTGAAGGTGACGCTCCTGGGCCGCCGCGCCGTGGCGCTGGGAATGATGGTGCCCCCCGGCGGCGTGGCCGAGCTGGAGGTGGGGCTGCAGCCGGACGCCATCCGCCTTCCCGGCCTGGCCGCCACGGTGCCGCGCGACAAGGCTTCGCCGCACGGCCGCCCCACGCTGGCGGGGACGGGAAAGAAGTTCACCCGCGACGACCTGGACCGCAGCAAGTCGCCCACGCTGAGCGGCGTGCTGCGGGACGCGCCCGAGGTGGAGCTGGTGCAGGGGCCGCACGGGCCCGTCCTGCGCTTCCGCCGCACCTTCGCGGCGCTCCGCCCGGCGCCGGGGGGCGGGCTGGAGCCGCCGGACTGCGCGCCGGAGTACTACGTGGACGGCATCCGCTTCGCCGCGCTGGAGACGCCCGACCTCTTCCCGATCTCCGAGGTGGAGGACGTGGTCCTCTTCCCCGGCAACGTTCCGGCCGAGTACGGGGGCGTCCGCGCGTCGTGCGGCGTGGTGGTGATCCGCACCCGCGGCGGCCCGGCGGCCGCGCCCAAGCCGCGCACCCTCCGCGGCCCCGGCCGCACGGAGAAGGCGCGCCCCCGCCCACTCGCGCCCAAGGCGGCGCGGGTGATGGGGAAGCAGCCCGCGCCCAAGCATTCATCGCACTCCCTTTCCAAGCCCGGCCCGTGATGTTCCTGCGCCCTCTTTCCGCGCACCTCCGCCTGCTCTCGTCGGTCGCCGCGGCGCTGCTGCTGGCCGCCGCGCCGGCGCGCGCGCAGGCCGGCGGCGCGGTGGAGCTGGTGGTGAGCGACGCCGAGACCGGCGCGCCCCTGGCCGGTGCCAGCGTGCGCGTGGACGGCGGCGCGGCCGGCGTGAGCGACTCCAGCGGCCGCGTGCTGCTGGAAGGGCTGCCGGCGGGAACGCACGTGATCGAGGTGGAGATGATGGGGCGGCGCACCATGCAGCCGCAGGTGGAGGTCAGCACCGGGCAGACGCTGGAGCTGGAGGTGCTGATGGACGCATCGGCCGTGGAGCTCCCCGAGATCACCGCCGAGACGCAGCCCGACGACGGGCCCGGCAACGCCATCTCCCGCGCCTTCGGCCGGACCCGCGGCACCGGGATCCTCATCTCCCGCGGGCAGATCGAGCGCTCGCGCGCGCGGCGGCTGTCCGACCTGCTGGGAAAGGTCCCCGGCGTGCGCATCCTGTACGGCTCGGGCGGCGCGGTGGCCATGCTGCAGGGCGGGAGCGGGGCCGACCCCAGCTCCCTGGGGCAGCGGTGCGTGGCGGAGGTGTACCTGGACGGCGTGCTGCTGCGCACCCCCTCGCTGGACATCGTGGCCATCCACGAGCTGGACGCGGTGGAGGTGTATCTCCACGTGGTGCCCCCCGAGTACAGCGGCTCCAACGCGGGATGCGGGGTGATCGTGCTGCATACGCGGACGCAGTGACGCGCCCCATCCCCCGCCCCTGAACGGCCGGATGCTTCCTCCCGTCCCCAATGCCAAGGACACGCAGAACCCCCACCTGGGCGCCGCGCTGGCCCGGGTGGCCCCGCTCTTTCCCGCCGAACGGGTGGCGCAGGTGTGGATCTTCCCCCCCCGCCGCGTGGGCGCGAAGGAGAGCGGCCTGGCCGTGCTCGTGGTGACCGCCGAGGACCCGGCCGACGCGCGGCGGACCATCTGGACGCTGCGCTACGAGGCGGAGGCGGGGAAGGGGGGGAAGATGGCCCGCACCGACACGCTGGACGAGCAGGGGACGGTGCCGCCCGACCGCGTGAACCGCATCGTGGACGGCGTGGTGCGGCGGCTGGAGGGGGAGGGGGATGCTCCCGACGTGCGCGAGCTGGACGGCGACGCGGAGGCCTGGCACGCGCTGCTGGTGGAGCTCGGCTCGAACACGGCGGTTGACGCGTCCAATCGATAATGATTATCGTTTAAGGATGATCCAGATTGCCTCGCGGGGTGGCCCGCACGTGACAGGAGACTCGATGTCCGCCCACGCCGCGCCCGCGCCCAGTTCGCCCTATCTCCCGCTCTTCCGGCGCTACCTGCGCCAGCAGGGGCTGCCGGTTACGCTGCAGCGCGAGGTGGTGGCCGACGTGGTGTTCACCTCGCAGGAGCACCTGTCGGTGGAGGAGATCGAGGCGCGGCTGAAGGAGCGCGGCGAGCGGATCGGCAAGGCCACCATCTACCGCACCATGGAGATCCTGGTGCGCAGCGGCCTGGTGGAGGACCACGACTTCGGCGACGGCTTCAAGCGCTACGAGCACCTGTTCGGGCACCAGCCGCTGCACGAGCACCTGGTGTGCACCCACTGCCGCACGGTGGTGGAGTTCGAGCGCCCCGAGGTGCAGCGCATCCAGGACGAGGTGGCCGCCACGCACGGCTTCCTCCCCACGCGCCACCGGCTGGAGATCTACGGCCTCTGCGCCGCCTGCCAGGAGAAGGGCGTGACCATCAAGTACGAGGGCCTGGCCTGCCCGGCGCTGGAAGTCGCATAGCTGGCAGGGAGATGGGAAAGACGAGACGCGGACGGGGCGATGTCGCTCCGTCCGCGTTTCTCATACCCGGTTCCTGTTTCCGCGCCCCCGCCGACGTCATCCTGAGGCCGGCCACACCGCAACTCGCATCGCCACAGCACCGTTCAGGCCGAAGGATCTGTGGGCGCGGTAGCACGTGAGCTGGTCGGACGCACCGATTCATCTCCCCGAAATTCCTATCACTTCTGGAGCGGGCGCGGGTCGAGCCAGTAGCATGGAGCATACGAATGCCTTCGTATTGACTTCCTACGAGGGCCTTCGTATTCTGGTGGTCGCGGGAGTTCTTCCTTGCACCCGAATTCACTGGCGACCGTCGGAGAACCGCGGATGACCCACGAACCCCCACTTCCCACCGAGGGCGAGCTGCGGCTGCTCCGGGTGCTGTGGCAGCGCGGCCCGAGCACGGTTCGCGAGGTGCTCGACGCCCTTCCCGGCGGCGGCGACACGGGCTACACGACCGCGCTGAAGCTCCTGCAGATCATGCACGCCAAGGG
Source organism: Longimicrobium sp. (assembly GCF_035474595.1). Taxonomy (NCBI): domain Bacteria; kingdom Pseudomonadati; phylum Gemmatimonadota; class Longimicrobiia; order Longimicrobiales; family Longimicrobiaceae; genus Longimicrobium; species Longimicrobium sp. The sequence goes on along the minus strand of NZ_DATIND010000092.1, from coordinate 9,735 downwards.
CCTGGTGATCCGCGACGAGACGAACCGCACCCACGTGTACGCGGCGGCCGTGCCGCCCGAGTCCACGCAGCGCCGGCTGGTGGCCGACCTGGTGGAGCGCGCGTTCGGCGGCTCGGCGCACCAGCTGGTGCTGCAGGCGCTGTCGCCGCAGCTGGCCTCGCCCGCCGAGCTCGCGCAAATCCGTGCCCTGCTGGACACGCTCGGCACCGGCGATCGGCCGGAAGAGGAGGGCTGATGTCGGGCGACGTGCTCCTGTACGCCCTGGGGTGGGCCATCGTCCACTCGCTGTGGCAGTGCTTCCTGGTGTGGGCGGCCCTGCGCCTGGTGCTGGCCATCGTGCCGCGGGCGGCCGCGCCGACGCGCTACTGGCTCAGCTGCGGGGCGCTGCTGCTGATGCTGGGCGGGCTGGGCGGCACGGCGTGGGTGGCCGCGTCGCGCGCGTCGCTCCCGGGCGGCGCCGCCGCCGGAGAGCCGGCTCGCCCCGCCGCACTGGACGTTGCTTCCGCGCCGGCGGGCGATGCCCCCGGGGCTGCCGCGCCCCTCGTCCCGATCGCTCCCACGGGGGTGGCGGTGCTCGGCGCGCGGGCCGCGTGGGGGCAGGCCGTGCGCGGGATCGAGCGCGCGCTGCCGGCGCTGGTGGCACTGTGGGGGGCGGGCGTGCTCCTCTTCTCGCTGCGCCTGGGCGCCGCCTGGCTGCAGGTGCGGCGGATGGTGCGGGTGGGGGTGGCGCCCCCGCCGGAGTGGCTGCTGGCCGCGGCGGAGCGGCTGCGCCGGCGGCTGCGGATCTCCCGTCCCGTGCGTCTGCTGACCTCGGTGGCGGTGGGGGTGCCCACCGTGGCCGGCTGGCTGCGGCCGGTGGTGCTCCTGCCGCTGAGCGCCCTCACCGGCCTCACCCCCCGCCAGATCGAGCTGCTGATCCTGCACGAGCTGGTGCACGTCCGCCGCCACGACACCCTGGTGAACCTGCTCCAGGCCGCCGCCGAGATCGCGCTGTTCCATCACCCCGCGGCGTGGTGGGTGTCGCGGCGGATCCGGCAGGAACGCGAGTTCTGCTGCGACGATGCGGTCGCCCGGCTGGAAGGGGTCCGCGACTACGTGGAGGCCCTGGCCGGGATGGAGCAGGTCCGCTCGGCGCGCCCGGTGCTGGCGCTGGCCGCCGACGGCTCCGGGCTGCTCGCCCGGGTGCTGCGCCTGGTGGAGGCGCGCGCGGCCGCGCCACGGCGGGCGCCGCGTCTCCCCGCGCTGGGCGTGCTGTTGCTGCTGGGCGCCGTGGCGCTCCTCCCCGCCCGGCGCGCGGGTGCGGCCGGGGCGCAGGTGCCCGCGCCGCGGCATGCGGCCCCGGCGCCAACGCGCGGATGCACGCCGGCGGAACCGGGGAGCACGCTCTGCGCGGAGCTCGCCGCCCTGGCCGGCCGGGCGCTCTCGGGGCGCGCGGATGGCGGCGTGGTGATCGTGCAGGACGTGGCGACCGGCGCCGTGCTCGCCAACTCCGCGGCCGGGACCGAGGCCGGCCGCGGCACGGCGCCCGGCTCCGTGTGGAAGCTGGTGCTGGCGGGGATCTGGTGGGACCAGGGGCTCGGCGACGCCCCGGTCCGGTGCAGCGCGCGGCTCTCCGCCGGTGGGCGGACGATCCGCAACGGGTCCCCCATCACCGAAACCCGCGGCAGCGGGGTGCACGGCATGCTCGTGCAGTCGTGCAACACGGCGGCGGCGCGGATGGCGCTGGGGCTGAGGGACCGGCTCGGCGCGGAGGGCCTGAGGAGGGAACTGGCCCGCGCGGGCTTTCCCACGGCGGAGGCCGCGGACACCGCCGCGGCGGGGCGCGACGAGTCGTTCTGGGCCACCACCTCCGGCGGCTTCCGCGAGCCCATGAGCCCCGAGCGGGTCGGCGTGCGGCTGGACGCACCGGAGGACTGGGCCGGCGTGGCGCTGGGCGCGGAGCAGGTCAACGTGACGCCGCTGCACCTGTCGCGCTTCGTCCAGGCGATCGGGAACGGCGGGCTGATGCTGGCGCCCACCGTGGAGCGCGCGGCGGCGCTGGCGCCCGCGGCTCCCCAGCGGGTGCTCACCGCCCGCACCGCCGCGCTGCTGCGGGAGGCCATGCTCGACGTGGTCCGGCGGGGGACGGCGCGCGGGGCGGACCGGGCCCTCGCCGGCACCGGCTGGACGCTGGGGGGGAAGACCGGAACGGCTCCCCGCGCGGGCGGCGCCGGCGACGGCTGGTTCGCGGGCCTCGCCTTCGACCGCACCGGCGCGGCGCGGTATTCGTTCGTGGTGTACCTCCCCCGGTCGGGGCGGGGGGGTGGCGAATCCGCGCGGCTGGCGGCGGAGCTCGCGGCGGAGCTTTCCCGGAGCCGCTGAACCCGGAGAGATGCCCGGGCGGCACGCGCGCCGTCGGGCATCTCCGCGTCCGTATCTACGAAATTCTTCGTATGATGAAGATGATGTCATCCAGCACTCCCGCGGCGCCGCCGCGCGCCTCCGCCGGCCGCGGCACCGGTGCGGTGGTCGCCGTACTTCTCCTGACGCTCGTCCGTCCCGCCCTGGCGCAGACGGCGGCCCACTCCGGCGCGCCGCGGGCGGTCGCCGCCGCACGCACCGGTCCCATCGCGCTGGACGGAGCCCTGGGGGACGCGGCGTGGAGCGCCGCGGTGCCCGCCACCGGCTTCCGGCAGTTCCGGCCCGCCGAGGGACTGCCCGCCACGCAGCGCACCGAGCTGCGCTTCCTGTACGACGACGAGGCGCTCTACATCGGCGCGCGGATGCACGATTCGCTGGGCGCCGCGGGGGTGCGGACCCGCCTGGCGCGCCGCGACCAGATCACCGAGGGCGACTACCTGCAGCTCGTGTTCGACACGTTCCACGACCACGCCGGCCGGACCGTCTTCACCCTGAACCCGTCGGGGGTGAAGGGCGACGCGGGGCAGGCGTCGCCGGGGGCGGACCCCTCGTGGGACCCGGTGTGGGAGTATGCCGCGCGGGTGGACTCGCTGGGGTGGACGGCGGAGGCGCGCATCCCCTGGAGCCAGCTGCGCTTTCCGCGCGACAGCTTGCAGACCTGGGGGATGCAGGCGTGGCGCTACGTGGAGCGCCTGGACGAGCTGAGCATGTGGTCGTTCTGGGGGCGCCAGGAGACGGGCGGGCCGCAGCGCTTCGGCCACCTGGAGGGCGTCCGGGTGCGGAGCCGCCCGGGCGGGGTGGAGATCATGCCGTACGCGCTCACCCGCGCCAGCTACGCGGCCCCCACGCAGCCCGGGAGCCCCTTCCAGGACGGGAGCCGCTACCAGGCCCGGATCGGCGCCGACCTGCGGATGCTGCTGGGAAGCAGCCTGACGCTGTCGGCCACCCTGAACCCCGACTTCGGCGAGGTGGAGCAGGACCCGGCCGTGGTGAACCTGTCGGCCTTCGAGAGCTATTTCGAGGAGAAGCGCCCGTTTTTCGTGGAAGGGAGCGGGATCCTGTTCTTCGGCGGCTTCGAGTGCTACAGCTGCAGCAATGCGGCGGGGATGAACCTGTTCTACTCGCGGCGGATCGGCCGCGCGCCGCAGGGGGAGGTGCCGGAGCGGTACGTCTACCGCGACGTGCCGCGCGACACCCGGCTGCTGGGCGCGGCCAAGCTCACCGGCCGCACCGCCGCCGGCTGGCAGATCGGCTTCCTGGACGCCGTCACCCGCCGCGAGGTGGCGCGCGTGGAGGACCCGGACGTGGGCCCCGCGACCCGGGTGCCCGTGGAGCCGCTCGGCAACTACCTGGTGGGGCGGGTGCGGCGGACCACGCGCGGGGGCCTGGCCACCTGGGGGGTGATGGGCACCTCCGTGGTCCGCCGCTTCGAGGCCGGCGACAGCGCGCTGCGGGAGGCGCTCCCCGGTCACGCCGAGGCCGTCGGGGCCGACTGGTCGGTGGCCACGCGCGACCAGACGTACCGGCTGATCGGCACCTTCGTGCTCTCCAGCGTGGCCGGCGACTCGCTCGCCGTCGCGCGGCTGCAGCGCTCGAGTGCGCGCTACTTCCAGCGCCCGGACCGCGAGGGCGGCGGCAACGCGGTCTTCTCGAACCGGTACGACACCTCGGCGGGGCGGCTGCGCGGCTACGGCGGATACCTGCGCGCGAGCCGCGACCAGGGCCCCTGGCGCTGGGACGCGATGGTCAACTTCCGCAGCCCCGGGTTCGAGGTGAACGACCTGGCGTTCCTGCAGCGTGCCGACTACGTGTGGATGAACGCGAACGTGATGCGGCTGTGGACCACGCCGGGCGCGTGGTACCGGAGCCTCACCTGGATCGCGGGGGCGCAGCAGCAGTTCAACTACGACGGCGACCGGACCGACCTGCAGTTCCACCAGTCCTTCGCCGGCCAGCTGCCGAACTACTGGACCGCCAGCCTCTACGCCCGCTACCGCCCCGCGGTGTACGACGACCGGATGACCCGGGGCGGGGCCGTGGTCCGCCGCGCGTCCAGCTGGTACGTGGGCCCCAGGCTCGGCACCGACGGACGGCGCGCCGTGGTGGCGAGCGTGAGCCCATCGTACCAGGACTTCGGGGACGGGAGCACGATCACGACCCTCAACGCCTCGGTGCGCGTGAAGCCGGCGGCGAACGTCCAGCTCTCCGCCGGCCCGGCGTACACGCGGCTTCACGACCGCGGCCAGTACGTGCAGGCGTTCGTTGATCCCTCCGCCACCGCGTTCTTCGGCCGCCGCGCGGTGTTCGGCGACATGCTCCAGACGACCGTGTCGATGGTCACGCGGGTGAGCTGGACGTTCACCCCGCAGCTGACGCTGGAGCTCTTCGCCGAGCCGTTCGTTTCCAGCGGAAGATTCGGGCGCTTCCAGGAGTACGTGCGCCCCCGCAGCGGCGAGCGCGCGGAGTTCGATTCGCTGCAGCTTCGCGTGGCCGCGCGCGACGAGAGCGGGCGGCCGTCGCGCTACCGCCTGGACCCGGACCGGAACGCCGCCACCCCGGACTTCGAGTTCGACAACCCGGACTTCGACGTGCGCTCGCTGCGCGGGAATGCGGTGATCCGCTGGGAATTCCGCCCGGGCAGCACGCTGTTCGTGGTGTGGCAGCAGGAGCGGAGCAGTTCCGCGCTCCGGTCCGATCCCGGGCTCGACCGCGAACTGGGCGAGATCTTCCGGGAGCGTCCCGACAACGTGATCGTCATCAAGGCGAGCTACTGGATCGGCCGGTGAACGGAAGTGCAGAAGTGCGTGAGTGCGTGAGTGCGTCGGGGAGGGTGTGGGACTGACGTCTGCGCGTTGCCGGGGCATCGCGCCCTCTCCGGCCGGCCGAGGCCGTCCACCTCTCCCGTACCGGGAGAGGTAGCTTTCAAGCATCACCGGCACGGGGAAGCATTGGCGTGACCAGAGGCTGCAGGGTGCGCCCGTGCCGGGCAGCCCCCCTCGCCCGGAACGGGAGAGGGCGAGCGCTCTCAGGCGCGGGGAGAGGGCCCGGCGGCGCGCACCACGCCCGGATCAGCACGGATAACGCGCGGCTCACCAATCCCATCGCACTCCCGCACTCCCGCACTCCCGCACTCCCGTTATCCCCGCGCACTTGTCCTCCGCGCGAAAGACGGTAGCTTCACGCCCGCCCGTGCAGCCCATCCGTCCGGAGGAGCCCGTGAGCCCGACCTTTCCGAACCTCACCGTCGTCGATCATCCGCTGATCCAGCACAAGCTCTCCTTCCTGCGCGACAAGGAGACGTCGAAGAAGAAGTTCAAGGAGCTGGTCGACGAGATCGCCATGCTGATGGCGTACGAGGTGACCAAGGACCTGCCGCTGGCCGAGGTCGAGGTGGAGACGCCGCTGGAGCGGATGACCGCGCGGCAGGTGGCGGGGAAGAAGCTCACCGTGGTCCCCATCCTCCGCGCGGGGCTGGGGATGGTGGATGGCGTGGTGCGGCTGATGCCCGGCGTGCGCGTGGGGCACATCGGCCTGTACCGCGACCACGACACGCTGCAGCCGGTGGACTACTACTTCAAGATCCCCGCGGACGCCGAGTCCCGCGACTTCCTGGTGCTCGACCCCATGCTGGCCACGGGCGGCAGCGCCTCCGCCGCGGTCACCTCGCTGAAGCGGCAGGGCGCCAAGCGCGTGCGGATGCTGTGCATGGTGGCCGCCCCCGAGGGCGTGCAGCGCATGCTGGAGGACCATCCCGACGTGCACGTCTACGCCGCCGCGCTGGACCGCGAGCTGAACGACGTCGGCTACATCCTCCCCGGCCTGGGCGACGCGGGGGACCGGCTGTTCGGGACGAAGTAGACCGAAGTACGAGAGTACGGGAAGTACGAAAGTACGGAACTGCGGAGGTCGGTGAACGCGGCGGCCAGGGCAAGCGCACGGGCCGCCGCGACTATTCCTGGTCAGATATATTCTCAGGAGTGACATCGTCGAGCACTCAGCACTCAGCACTCAGCACTCAGCACTCAGCACTCAGCACTCAGCACTCAGCACTCATATCAGCACCATCTTCCTCCCATTTCGTCCTATCCCGATCTCTCTGCAAACCTTCCCGCCGTTCGCGCCGTCCAACCGGACGTTCGCAGCACCGCGCCGTCCTCCCACCAAGTCCTCCCGATGAACCTCCGCCCCCTCGCCTCGACGGCATTCGGGCTCGCGCTCTCCCTGGCGTCCGCCGCCACGCTCGCCGCGCAGGCCGGGCCCGCGGCACCGCCCGAGCACGGGTCGCATGCCGGCGCGCCCACCGTGCACGCCGTGCCGCGCACCTCGCCGGTGCAGGTGGACGGCGTGCTGGACGAGGGCGTCTGGGCGAGCGCCCCCGCGGCCACCGGCTTCCGCCAGCAGCGGCCCGACGAGGGGCGGCCGGCGTCGCAGAACACCGAGGTGCGCTTCGCCTACGACGACGACGCGCTGTACATCGGCGCGCGGATGCACGACTCGCTGGGGGCGGCCGGGGTGCGCACCAGCCTCACCCGGCGCGACCAGGAAGGCGGCGGCGACTGGCTGGAGCTGGACTTCGACACCTACCACGACCACTCCGGCATCACCATCATCCAGCTCAACCCCAGCGGGGTGAAGTGGGACGCCGGCCAGGCCTCGCCCAGCGCCGACCCCGCGTGGGACCCCATCTGGGAGGGCGCCACGAAGATCGACTCGGCCGGGTGGACGGCGGAGTTCCGCATCCCCTGGTCGCAGCTGAAGTTCACCCGCGACTCGGTGCAGACCTGGGGATTGCAGATCAAGCGCTTCGTGGAGCGTCGCAACGAGCTGAGCCAGTGGTCGTTCGTGAGCCAGAACGAGCCCGGCGGCCCGTCGCGCTTCGGCCATCTCACCGACCTGCGCATCACCCGCAAGCCGGGCGGGTGGGAGATCATGCCCTACACCGTGGCGCGCGCCTCGTACGTGCGCCCCAGCCAGCCGGGAAGCCCCTTCCAGGACGCCAGCGCCTACGACGTGCGCGTGGGCGCCGACATCAAGGCGCTGCTGGGCTCCAACCTCACCCTGTCGGCCACCATCAACCCCGACTTCGGCCAGGTGGAGGTGGACCCCGCGGTGGTGAACCTTTCCGCCTTCGAGACCTCGTTCGCCGAGAAGCGCCCCTTCTTCGTCGAAGGCAGCGGCCTGCTCGGATTCGGATCGTTCAGCTGCTTCACCTGCAGCAACGTGAGCAGCCTGTCGCTGTTCTACTCGCGCCGCATCGGCCGGGCGCCGCAGGGGGCGCTGCCGATGGACACGCGCTTCGTGGACCGGCCGCAGAACACCGGCATCCTGGGCGCGGCCAAGCTCACCGGCCGCTTCCGCGGCGGGCTGGAGTTCGGCGCGTTCGAGGCGGTGACCGGCGCCGGCCACGCGCGGCTGGTGGACACCGAGGGGCAGACGCTGGAGCGCGAGGTGGAGCCGCTCACCAACTACTTCGTGGGCCGCGTGCGGCAGACGCTGAACGGCGGCAACCTGAGCTTCGGCGCCATCGCCACCTCGGTCACCCGCAGCTTCGGGTACGACTCGCTGCGCCAGCAGCTTCCCTCGCACGCCGAGGCGGTGGGGGTGGACTGGAACGCCTACTTCCGCCGCCACACCTACCGGCTGCAGGGCAACTTCGCCCTGAGCAACGTGCAGGGCGACTCGCTGGCCATCCTGCGCCTGCAGCGCTCGTCCGCGCGCTACTTTCAGCGCCCCGACCGCGACCAGGGGTCGAACGGCTTCTTCTCCAACGCCTATGATCCTTCCGCCACCGCGCTGCGCGGCTACGGCGGCTACCTGCGCATGGCCAAGGAGGCGGGGACGATCCGCTGGGAGGCGCAGGCGAACTACCGCAGCCCCGGCTTCGAGGTGAACGACATGGCGTTCCTCACCCGGGCCGACTACATCTGGACGCTGGCCAACCTGAACGGCTACTGGACCAAGCCGAACCGCATCTTCCGCGAGCTGTGGGTGACGGTGGGCGGGCAGCGGCAGCAGACCTTCGGCGGCGACGTGAACGACGCGCAGGTCCACCTCTCCGGCTCGATGACGCTGCCCAACTACTGGGGGATGGGGTTCTACGCGCAGTACCGCCCCGAGGTGTACGACGAGCGGCTGACGCGCGGCGGCGCCACGGTGCGGCGGGCGGACCAGCGCTACTTCGACTGGAACATCGGCACCGACGGGCGCAAGCGGACGGTGTTCGGCTTCGACGTGTTCCGCGGCACCCGCGGCGACGGCGGGCACGACGAGGGCGCCAACTTCTCCGTGCGCTACCGTCCCGCCAGCAACATCCAGCTCTCGGTGGCGCCCGCCTGGTCGCGGGCCGAGATCGCGGCGCAGTACGTGACCGCGTTCAGCGATCCCTCGGCGGTGGCGTTCTTCGGGCGGCGCGCGGTGTTCGCGGGGCTCTCGCAGCAGACGTTCTCGATGGACACGCGGCTGAACGTGACCTTCACCCCCACGCTCAGCCTGGAGATGTTTGCGCAGCCGTTCGTGAGCTCGGGCGAGTACCACGACTTCAAGGAGTTCACCGCGCCGCGCGGCCTGGCCAAGACGCCGTTCGGCGACCGGATCTCGGTGCTGCACGACGCGGCGGGGAGCGACAGCGTGTACGTGCTGGACGCGGACGGCGATCCGTCGACGGCGCCGTTCACCTTCGGCAACCCGGACTTCAACTTTCGCTCGCTCCGCGGCAGCGCGGTGCTGCGGTGGGAGTACCGGCCGGGGAGCACGCTCTTCTTCGTGTGGCAGCAGCAGCGCAGCGCCAGCGAAGGCTTCGGCGACTTCGCCCTGCGCCGCGACGCCGGCGCGATCTTCCGCGAGCACCCCGACAACGTGTTCGTGATCAAGGCGAGCTACTACATCGGGAGATAGGGGACAGGGGATAGGGGAGGGAACAAGGGCGGCGCGGGGGAATCGACCCGGCGCCGCCCTGTCCATTCCCGGGCCAAAGCGTTGACCGGGGATGCGGTGAACATCATATTCCGAGCGCAAATCCGTCGTTCGGGCCCATAGCTCAGCGGTTAGAGCAGGGGACTCATAATCCCTTGGTCCCAGGTTCGAATCCTGGTGGGCCCACTGCCCCCGGTTCGCTCATCCGAGTGAACCGGGGCTGTTTTTTATATTCGCAGGATCCGCGGTGAGGCACGGTGCATCAGGGGTAAGTCAATGGCCTTATACCATTTCCTTAAGCTGATTGTGCAGAATAGATGTTCCGCAGGTACTCGTAGCCGGTGATGGAGGCGAGAGTTTCGTTGGAGTAGTTGCGAAGGATCGTGGCCACACGCTCCTTCAGCGCGGCGAGGTCGGCGGGCA
>NZ_DATIND010000091.1 GCF_035474595.1 Longimicrobium sp. | reverse complement strand
TGAAGTCGCAGCAACAACTACGGGAAGCCTCGCAAACTGCGCGAGGCTGATCCGCTCATTCTGTGGCATCAGCGCTCACGACCACTGTCCTTTCATCCTCCGTGGTCGCGCGCAGCGCGGTGTTCGACTCAGGATGACGTCATCTAGTGGTGGGCACTCATTGCGGTGCGTGACGGTCACCGCACCTTCCCTGGTCCCCTGGTCCCCTGGTCCCCTGGTCCCCTGTCCCCTGCGCTTTACTCCGGCGGCGCGGGGGCGAGATCGTCGACGCGGACGGAGACGCGCTCGGCCAGCGCCTCGGCGACCATGCTGCGGTGGCAGTGCGCGGGGTCGGCTTCGTAGCAGAGGAGGCAGACGCGGCGGCCGGCGCGCACGATCTCCGCCAGCGATTCGAGGGCGACCTGCGCGTCGGTGGTCGCCATGTGCTCGGTGAAGATGGCGCGCAGCTCGTCGAAGCGCCCGGCGCGCGCCGCGGCCCGCCCGTCCGCCGGCGTGCCCAGCGCGCGGAGATGCAGGTAGTCGATCCCCACCTCGCCCAGGTGCGCCGCCAGCGCGTTCTTGGAGAAGCCCGGCCGGCGCGAGCTGGTCACGGCGCGCACGTCCACCACCATCTCCACCTTCCCCTCGCGGAGCGCTTCCAGGAAGCGCGGCATGGTCGCGCCCTCGTAGCCAATCGTCGCGATCGTCTTCATCCGTCCCCCCATTTCGTGATGTCGCTGCCCGGTCCGCGGAATCTGCGCGATCCATCTCCGCCGAGCCAGATCCCGCCTCTCCAGAGGGCCCGCCGAACGCTCACAGATGTTCCATTGTGCGTGCCTCGGGTTTGTTTTATCCTCTGACGGAGGGGTACATCACCCGACGCTTTGTGCTTTTTCCGCTTTGCGAGTCGGGGATCTCACCTGGACCACTCTGCCATGCTCGGCTGGCTCAAGAAGAATCGCGAGGGCGCAGCGCCCGCACCGCTGGACGCGCCTTTCCGCCGCGCGGAGCACGTCGTCTCCGCGGCGGAAGGCGACCGCACCGTCCTGCTGGATCCGGTGCAGGGCGAGTATTTCGGGCTGGACGAGGTGGGCACGCGCATCTGGGAGCTCCTTCCGGCGCACCCCACGGCCGCCGCGCTCGCGGACCGGCTCTTCGACGAGTACGACGCCCCGCGCGAGACGCTCGCCACGGACGCCGCGCGGCTGCTGGGCGAGCTGGCGGCCAGGAAGCTGGTGGTGCGCGGATGAGGACGCCGTCGGTGGCGCGGTGCGCGCTGGAGCTGCTCGCGGTGCGCGCGTGCCTGAAGGCGCGCGGATTCGGGCGCGCGGTGGCGTGGGCGCGGCGCCGGGCGTCGGCCGCGTCCGGGCCGGGGCTCGCGCCGGACGAGGTAGAGCGCGCGGCGTACCACGTCGCGGTCGCGGCGGCGTTCTTCCCCGGGCGGGCGGTGTGCCTGGAGCAGTCGCTCGCGCTGTTCGTGCTGCTCCGCCGCCGCGGCGCGCCCGCCGAGCTGCGCATCGGCGTGCAGGTGTACCCGTTCTACGCGCACGCCTGGGTGGAGCTGGACGGCCGGCCGGTGAACGAGGACCAGGAGACGGTGGAGAAGTTCCGCGCGCTCCCCGAGGTGGCGGCGTGAACCACTTCGCCTGCGCGGCATCGGGAGCCGGGGTGTCTCCCGACCTCCGGGCGTGGCTCCCCACCGGCATCGCCGCGGCGGGGGACGTGACGGCTTGGGTAGATGACGGTGCCTTTGCGGCCGCCGCGAGCACCGAGCCCGACGCGCTGCGCCCGCTCCTGGCCCGCCGCGGCGCGCTCCTCGCCGCCGGCGACGTGCGGCTGGACAACCGCGGCGAGGTGGCGGGATGGGGCGGCGTCCGCGGGGACCGGGCGCCAGACATCGAACTGGTGCTGGCGGCGTACGCGGCGCGCGGCGCGGGGTGCCTGGACGCGCTGCTGGGCGACTTCGCGCTGGTGCTGTGGGATGGGGATCGCCGCACGCTTACGGCCATCCGCGACCCGTTCGGGGTGAAGGCGCTGTTCGTCACGAGACGGGGCGGCGCGCTCCTCCTCGCCTCCCGCGCGGACGCGCTGGCCCGCGGCGGTGATCTCGACGAGGAGTGGATCGCCGATTTCCTCGTGGGCGGCGCCGTGTCCCCCGTCCGCACGGTGTGGACGGGCGTGGAGGCGGTCGCCCCGGGCGAGGTGCTGGCGTGGCGCGACGGCTCCATCTCCCGCCGCCGCTTCTGGTCCGCCGCCGACTTCGCGCCCACGGAGACGGCGGACGAGCGCGCGGCGACGGAGACGTTCCGCGGCTTGCTGGAGGAGGCGGTTCGCGTCCGCACGGAGGGCGGCGTCCCCGTGTGGTCGCAGCTCTCCGGCGGGCTGGATTCCTCGTCCGTCGTCTGCGTCGCGCAGACGCTGGCGGAGTCCGGGCGCGGGCCGGGCGTCGCCGGGACGGTGACGCTGGTCGAGACGCTGGGGGATGGCGACGAGCGGAAGTACTCGGACGCGGTGGTGCGCCGCTGGGGGCTGCGCAACGAGACGGTGATCGACCCGTGGGCGTGGCAGGACGACGGCTCGCCCCCGCCGCGCACGGACGAGCCGCGGCCGCACTACCCGTTCTGGGCGCGCGACCGGGAGATGGTGGCCCGGGTGCGAGGCGCCGGCGGGCGCGTGCTCCTTTCGGGCCAGGGATCGGACCACTATCTCGCCGGAAGCCTGGGCTTCATCACCGACCTGATCGCCGCCGGCCACATGCGGACCGCGATGCGCGAGCTGGTGCGCTTCTCCGTCGCTGCGCGGCAGTCGTTCTGGACGGGGCTGGGGCGCCACGGCATCCACCCGTTTCTCCCCACCTGGCTGCAGGCGCGCCGCGCCCGCGCGGACGAGCAGCTCCCCGAGTGGCTGGACGCGGGATTCGGCCGCCGGATGGAGATCGGGCGACGGCTCCCGGCGGTGCGCCAGCTCGCCGTCCCGCGCGGAGGAAGCTTCTTCGCGCACCAGATCGCGACGGAGCTGGCGCTGCTGCCGGCCTTCGTGGAGCGCGGCCCGTTCCAGGACGGGATCGAGATGCGCTACCCCTTCCTGCATCGCCCGCTGGTGGAGCACTCCCTTCGCCTTCCGCCGCCGCTGCGCATCCGCCCCCGCGGCGGCAAGCACGTGCTGCGCGAGGCGATGCGGGGGATTCTTCCCGAGGAGATCCGCACGCGGCGCGGGAAGGGCGGCATCGACGCGCGCCTCCTGTGGGCGCTGCACCGCGAGCGCGCGCGCCTCGAGGCGCTCCTGCGCGACCCGGAGATCGCGCGCCGCGGCTGGGTCCGCGCCGACGCGCTCCGCGCCGCGACCGGGCAGGCGCGCCAGGGCGAGGTGCGCAGCCTTCCGCTCCTCCTCTGCTCGCTGGCGCTGGAAACCTGGCTGGCGGTGCGCGCGGGACGATGGGAAGCGCTCGTGCGCGCACCGGCCGCGGTGGCGGCCTGACGCCCCCTCACCGCGAGGGGCGAAGATGAGGCAAAGTGACGGAGGACGTCCGGGGTCCGGCCGGCGGGCCACTCGCATCGTACACCAACCCACCACGCCGGGGCTCCGCGCCCCGGTCCGAGAAAGCGAGAGAACATGGACAAGAAGCCCTATGTTTCGCCGCAGCTGACGCAGCACGGAAACGCCGTGGAGATGACCGCCGGCGAGCACGGCCGCGCGCTGGAGCTCATCAACTTCCGGCCCGGCCACAACGCGCCCGCGAACAAGAAGCGGTAGAAGTCGGACCGCTCCACCACCGATGTAACGCGCACGGACGGGTGACCCGCCGGCCGGACCCCGGATGCACGCGCTGAAATTCGTTCGGGAGGAGATGGAAAACGGGGGCGAGACCGATCGTGGTCTCGCCCCCGGTTGTTGGAGAAGGCTCGGCGTCGCGCCCGCGGGGGCGGCGGGCCCGAAGCTGGTCCGGACGCCCGATCTGGTTACGCCCGGGCTCCCTCCGGGGCCGTTCGCGGCTCGGCATGTGCGTCACCCCCCTCAGGCCATTGCCGCGTTCCCGGTGGTCGGCGCGGCGCTCCGCCGGGGCTGCCGCGAGCGTCCGTGCATCTCTCGTGGCCCTGCGCTGTCGCCATGACAGCCCTTTCCCGCCTGCCACCCGCAGAAAAACCATGTTCCCCTCCATGATCAGGACCGTCGCCGTGCTCACGGCGGCCGCGGCGCTGGGCTGCGCAGGCCCCGGCAGCGGCCCCGCTGTCGCGCCGTATCCCGCGGCCGGTGCGGCGAGCGACGCCCTGCACGCGCGCAGCGCGGGGCTGCAGCAGGCGGAGGCCGCGCTGGACGCCGACCGGGCGCTCGCGTTCTGGGCCGAGGACGGCGTCATCCAGGCCGGGGGATCGCCCCAGGTCAACGGGCGGGCGGCCATCGGTGCGCTCTACCGGCTGTACTTCACGTCGCTCGGGGTGCGCGAGCTCGCCGGCACGCCCGCGGGGCTCACCATGGCCCAATCGGGCGATCTGGCCTATGAAACGGGCGTGAACCGCATCGTTCTGCGCGCCAACGGCGGGGATCTGCTGGACATGGGCAAGTATCTCCTGGTCTGGAGGAAGATCGACGGGCAGTGGTACGCCGCCGCGCTCAGCTTCACGAGCGACGCCGCGGCGCCCAGGCTGATCGCCGCGACGCCGTAGAAGCGCCGCGGTGCCGATGCGATGGGCTGCGCGATTCGGTTGGCTTCGCTCGCTTCGCCACCCCTGCCGGTAAGCGGCTCAACGGTGTATCTTTACCTCCTTCATGGGGGTGGGGCGCTCGGCGATGGTCGCCGCGGCCCGTCCCCGGCTGCGTGCAGGACCAACGCGGCCATCTCCCCGAACCGGATTGGTGCTGGGCGCTGTTCGTTGCAGTCTGCACGATCTGATGAACGCGTGATGTGGTGCCCCCTGGTGTAAGGGCAGCACAAAGGTCTTTGGAACCTTTGGTGGAGGTTCGAATCCTCCGGGGGCAATGCCGTAAGTCGCTGCAGATTGCGACTTACGGCGTTTTGTTGCTGCTCCGAAACACGTTTTAGACTGCTCTGGGCTTCATGAAAGAGGACATACTCCTTCGAACGCCATTTCATAGGCGGGCATGTTCGTGTAGATCTTTCTACGTCGGCCCCTGAAACGAACATAAAGCCGCCGTGGGTCTTCCATTTGAAAAATCAGTTCCAGTACGTGCGCCACTGTCTCCGTTCGCCGTAGTTCCAGCACGGCAGCTAGGCGCGCGGCTGCAAGGAAGAGTCGCGGGTTGGACCCATGTTGACGATAAAGCGGCAAGAGAGGGGACTCGACAAGTGAACGGCCGGCCCCGACACCTTGGACGAGCGTTTCAAGCATGGAGTCAACTTGCCCCCAGCGAGCGACATCGGCAGGAGGCTTTTCGTTCAACAGGATTCGCCGGGCACGCAGTTCCGCTATTTCATCGGCCGACTTACCCGAAGTAGCTATTTCCATGCTGGAGCCTCGGCTTCCCTCATCAACAACTACGCTAACAATCCACCGTTCACCCAGAGAGTCGCGTACGCGATCTGCCGCCTCCACGCTGCCTGAATGCGCTGAGTCGCCGTATGCTACCCACACCCGCGTTTTCCCCCAACGGTCCTTCAACTCGCTTAAAAATGCGGTTATATCCGCGTTCTGCGGGACGAGCGTGAACTCTACCCGGTCGCCTTGCTCCCGAATCCGCATCACCGGAATGAATTGCGTCGTTTCCTTGGCTTCGATCAGCATTAGATCGGTTGCCACAGGTATGGGCGCCGCGTTGCTGGGACGAACTGGTGATTCCAACCCCTCCTCCCTGGCCGCTACACCTACCTTACGCCTGGGCCCAAGCGGCGGCACTGCAACGAGGCGCTGCCCAGTCAATCGGGCGTATAGAGCATCGTATCCATCTTCGCTACTAACATCGTAGCGTGTTGCACCCTGAAGAAAGTCGGGGACGAACGGTTGAGCCGCAGAGGAGAACACAATGGGAATGAACTTATCATTGTGCCCTTGGCTCGCGTATGTCTCTAGAATAATGAGGGTTCCTTCCCAGGTTGCTCCCAGCCCGCGATCGGGCGATTCGTCGAGGTTCACACGACGCAAATAGGTCTCGGTGCAGACTACTAGTACGTGCGTGGCCTTAGCGATCTCGCGCCGCATCCACTGGGGCCACCCTATGGACGGATGCGGATCGTACTGGTCGAGCATCACGAACACGCCATCACCTCTGAGTCGTGCTGCAAGCGCGAGTACGCGCTCACGATGCTCTGCTGAGTCGTGGCTATAGCTGATGAGTACGCGCTCCGGGTAAGTCTGCGGATCGGGGTCGCTCATCTTTCCAGTTCGACGGAGGTGTGAAGAGCACAGATTAGGACCGTGACGGTCATCGTTGTATGCCAGATCGGATGGCAACGGACTCGTCACGAGCAAGCTTTGGACCGATGATATCTTCCGCACAGTGACTTGTGTGCACGGGTGCTCACGACTATCTCCCTGGCTTCATGGCGCCAAATTCCAGCGCATCCACGTTTCAATCGCCGCCCGCACATCACCCTTGACACCCGGCGTGCACGTGCTGATAATTCAGCATGTGCGGATTTTTCCGCACTTCCGCCGGGCGCGCTGGGGGGAGGCACCATCTTCCGCCGAACCGCCGCGCCCACAGGCCCCCTCCGCACTCCGCACCCCGTCCGCCGCATGCCCGAAGCGACCAACCTGGCCGGGCTCAGCCGCCGCGAGCGCCAGATCATGGAGATCATCTACCGGCGCGGGAAGGCCACCGCGGCGGAGGTAATGGACGAGATCCCCGATCCGCCCACGTACTCGGCGGTGCGCGCGGCGCTGCGGCTGCTGGAGGAGCGCGGGCGCCTGAAGCACGAGCTGGACGGCAAGCGCTACGTGTACCTTCCCACCACGCCGCGCAGCCGCGCCCGCACCACGGCGCTGCGCGACGTGGTGCGCACCTTCTTCGGAGGGAGCACCGAGCAGGTGGTGAACGCGCTGCTCGAGGAGCAGAAGCCCTCGGCCGCCGAACTGGAGCGCCTGGCCGTGCTGATCGCCCGTGCCCGCGGCGAGGAGGAGGGCGAATGAGCGCGCTGCAGCTGGCCTCCGTGTTCGCGGTGCTGGCGGACGCCGCCGCGAAGGGCACCCTCGTCCTCGTCGCCGCGCTGGCGGCCACGCGGCTGATGCGGCGCCGCTCGGCCGCCGCGCGGCACCTGGTGTGGGTGGTCGCGCTGGCGTCGATGCTGGCGCTGCCGGCCGTCACGCGGCTGCTGCCGGCGTGGCGCGTGGTCCCCGTCCCCGCGCCGCTGCGGCCGGCGGCGGCGTTCGTGGCGTCGCCCGCGACGGCATCTTCTCCCATCGCCGCCGCGCATCCCCGCGCCGATGCGTCGGCATCTACCGCCGCGCATCCCGCATCCCCCGTGGGCGCCGGACCGGCCGCCGCGGGCGCCGTATCTCCGTCGTCTTCATCATCCCCCTCTCTTTCATCCTCATCTCCCGCAACGCCGTTCGACTGGAAGACGGCGCTGATGGCGGTGTGGTGCGCGGGCGGGGTGCTGCTCGTCCTCCGCCTGGGCTACGGGCTGGGGCGCGTGTGGTGGATGGAGCGGCGGGCGACGGAGATCACCGACGAGGGATGGGTGCGCATCGCCGACCGGCTGGCGCGGCGGCTGCGCGTGGGGCGCGTGGTGACGCTGCTGCGCGAGGCGCACGCGGTGGTGCCGATGACGTGGGGAATCGTGCGCCCCGTGGTTCTCCTTCCCGCGGAGGCGGAGGACTGGGACGAGGAGCGCCGCACCGTGGTACTGGCGCACGAGCTGGCGCACGTGCGCCGGTGGGACCCGCTCACGCAGTGGATCGCGCACCTGTCGCTGGCGCTGTTCTGGTTCCACCCGCTGGTGTGGATGGCCGCGCGCCGCATGCGCGAGGAGCGCGAGCACGCCTGCGACGACGCGGTGCTTTCCATCGGCACGCGGCCGGTGGCGTACGCCGACCACCTGCTGGACATCGTCCGCTCGCTGGGCCAGGCCGAGGGCCCCGCGGCCGCGCTGGCGATGGCGCGCCGGTCGCAGTTCGAGGGCCGCCTGCTGGCGATCCTGGACGGCGCCACCGCGCGCGGCGGGGTGAGCCGCGGGCTGGGCTTCGCGGCGCTGGTGGTGGCCGCGGCGGCGGTGGTGCCGCTCGCCGCCCTGCGCGTGGCGGAGCCGCATGCCGCCGCGGGGACGCCCGCCGCGGCGCTGGTCTCCGGCGTGCCGGCGCCGGCGGTGATGCCCGAGGCCAGGCCGAAGGGCGTGGTGGCGCGCATCGCGGGGAACGTGCGGGAGATGCTGGACCGCGCGCTTCCGGCCGGCGGCGCGGCGCCCGCGGGCTCGCCCGCTCCGCCGGCTCCCGCTTCCGCGGCGACGGGAGGGACGGCGGCGGCTCCCGTCCCGAACGCGCCGGCGGCGGCCGCGGGCGCGACCGCCGGCGGGGTGCAGGAGTTCAACGAGAAGGTGACGTACTTCGCGCGCGAGTTGAACGTGCCGCCCGCGAAGATGGCGGAGATGCTGCAGGAGGGCGGGGGATACGCCGACGTGATCCGCGCGGCCGACGGCATCGCCTCGTCGGGCGACAAGGCGGCGGTGCTGCTGGCGGTGCTGCGCCGCCCCGACGTGGGAACGGGCGACCTGGCGCTCCTGCTGCGCTCGGCGTCGACGATCGGCTCCAGCGGCGATCGGGGCTCGGTGCTGAAGGAGTTCACGCGGCGCTACCCGCTGCAGCCGGCCAGCGTGCGCACCGCCTTCTTCGGCGCCGCGCGGACCATGTCGTCGGGCGACCAGCGCGAGGTGCTGCTGGCCGTGCTCGCGCGCGCCGGCGAGCAGCCCGAGGCGGTGTCGGGGGTGATCTCTTCGACGGCGGCGATGGCGAGCGGCGGCGACCGGCGCGACGTGCTGCTGGCCGTGCTCTCGCGCCCGTCGCTCGGCGCGGCGCAGCTGGTGGAGGTGGTGGGCGCGACCGGCGCGATCCCCAGCAGCGGCGACCGGCGCGACATCCTCCTGCACGTCGTCAGCCGCCCCGGCCTCCCGCGCGAGGCGCTGACGGCGGCGCTGAATGCGTCCGCGTCGATTCCGTCGTCCGGCGACCGGCGCGACGTGCTGCTGGCGGCCGCCTCGCGCCAGCGCGTGGAGGGTTCGGCGCGCGACGCGTACCTGGCCGCGGCGCGCCCCATCGCCGACTCGGGCGACCGGGCGATGGCGCTCTCGGCTCTGCTCGGGCCCGCGGCGGCCGCGCAGCCGGCGGCGAGCGCGGCCGGGTCGCAGACCACGACCACCACCATCCACGACCACGACAGCGACGGCGTCTGGAACTCCGACATCTCGCTGACCAGCGACGACGGCCGCCATGTGACCATCACCTCGCGCGACGTGGTCCGCGGCTCCGACGCGGCCGACATCCGCGAGATCCGGCGCGGCGGGCGGCTGGTGGTGGAGGAGACGCGCAACGGGATCACGCGGCGCGCCGAGATGGTGCCCACCGCGAGCGGGCCGCGCGGCACGTACACCGTGGCCGGGCGCGCCGTGGCGTTCGAGCCGGAGGGGCGCGCCTGGATGGCCCGCATTCTCCGCGAGTTCACGCAGTAGCGGGACGGGGGAGACGGGTTCGCCCGTCTCCCCCGTCCTTTCGCCGCAAGTGCTGATTCTTCTGCATTTGAAGAAGATGAGAGGGTGATACCGATTTCGGAGATCGATCGTGCAATCCGGAAGCGCACGTGCGACCTCGCCCACAGATCCTTCGGCCTGCAACCGATCGTGTGGGGGCAACGACGGTGTGGCCGGCCTCAGGATGGCGTCTCTCCATGCGTTTGCTACGCACAGATGATTACCAGATCCGGTATCAGAACCCGGGGATCGTTGGACGAGCGAGCGGCAGCCGGTCTCAAGTGCTGAAATATCAGCAGAGGGACACCACCTGATTGGGAGGATGCGATGCGAATGCGGTCGATCGGGGCGGCGATGCTGGGGGTGCTCGCGCTGGCCGGGCCCGCGGCGGGGCAGATGCGGACGCGCATGCACTCGGAGGTGATCGACGACGGGCGGCGGATGACGATCGACGTGAACGGCGAGCTGCGCTTCGGCGACGACGACCAGCTGGCGTACGTCGGCCCCGGCGGGCGGCTGGTGATGGAGGAGGAGCGCCCCGGCGCGCCGGACCGCCGCGTGGAATACCGCGACGACGGCGGCGGCGTGCGCCGGCGCTTCTTCCGCGACGGGCGCGAGACGGCGCCGGGCGAGGGCGACGAGGCGTGGATCCGCGCGGCGATGCTCGAGCTGGTGCGCGAGAGCGGGGTGAACGCCGAGGCGCGCGTGGCCCGCATCTACCGCCGCGGCGGGACCGCGGCGGTGCTGGAGGAGACGCGCCGCATAAGCAGCGACGGGGCGAAGCGCGCGTACTTCACCGCGCTGCTGCGCCAGCCCGGCCTGCGCCCCGGCGACACCGCCGAGGCGCTGGAGGAGGCCGGCCGCCGCATCGCCAGCGACGGCGACAAGCGCTCCGTGCTGGCCACGCTGCTGGAGCGCCCGGCGATCCGCGCCGAGGAGATGGCGGCGATGCTCGAGGCCTCGGCGCGCATCGCCAGCGACGGCGACAAGTCGTCGCTGCTGGTCCGCGCCGCCGCGCGCGACCCGCTGGCCGACGCGGCCGTGCGCGAGGCCTTCTTCGCGGCCACGCGCCGCATCGCCAGCGACGGCGACAAGTCGCGCGTGCTGATCGCCGCCCTCACGCGCTCCGGCGCCCGCCGCGACGTGGTGGTCGCCGCGATCCGCACCGCGCGCTCCATCGCCAGCGACGGCGACAAGTCGCGGGTGCTGATGTCCGTTCCCGCCGCGC
The DNA here is from genome assembly GCF_035474595.1 of Longimicrobium sp. NCBI lineage: Bacteria > Pseudomonadati > Gemmatimonadota > Longimicrobiia > Longimicrobiales > Longimicrobiaceae > Longimicrobium > Longimicrobium sp. The sequence goes on along the minus strand of NZ_DATIND010000091.1, from coordinate 123,428 downwards.
ACCTGGGCGACGGCGAGGTGCGGGCGGCGCTGCTCGACACCATGCGCGGCATCGCCAGCGACGGCGACCGCTCGCGCGTGGCCATCTGGCTGGCGCGGAGCCAGCCATGAGCCGCGCCGCGCTCCCCATCTCCCTGGCGCTCTTCATCCCCCTGCTCCTCCCCCCGGCGCTGGCGGACGCGCAGGAGACGCCATCCCCCGCCCACGCCGACACCGCCGCCGCGACGGCGCCGAAGCGCGCGGCGGCGATGAGGATCGACGGGCGCGCGCCCGCGCTGGACGGGCGGCTGGACGACGGGGCGTGGGCGGCGGCGCCGGTGCTCACCGGCTTCTGGCAGAAGGAGCCGAGGGAGGGGACGCCGGCGACCGAGCGCACCGAGGTCCGCTTCGTGTACGACGACCGCGCGCTGTACGTGGGCGCGCGGATGGCGTCGGGCGAGCCGGGGCGCATCCAGGCGCCGGTCAGCCGCCGCGACGTGACCGACGCGGCCGAGTTCATCGCCATTTCCCTGGACACCTACCACGACCGCCGCACCGCCTACACCTTCGGCGTGACCGCCGCCGGAACGCGCACCGACCTGTATCACCCCCGCGACAGCGACGACGGCGACACGCAGTTCGACCCCGTGTGGGAGGCGCGGGTGGCGCGCGACAGCGCCGGGTGGACGGCGGAGATGCGCATCCCCCTCTCGCAGCTGCGCTTCAACCCGGGCGACGCGCAGGCGTGGGGGCTGAACGTGCGGCGGTGGATGCCGCAGAAGGAGGAGGACGACTACTGGATCGTCGTCCCCAAGTCCGTCTCCGCGTGGGCGTCGCGCTTCGGGGAGCTGGACGGGATCGCGGGGGTGCGCCCCGGGCGGCGGGTGGAGCTGTCGCCGTACGTGGCCACCGGCGCGTCGTTCAGCCAGGGCGTGGACGCGGCCGACCCCTTCCACTCGCCGCGCGAGGAGACGGTGCGCGCCGGCGCCGACCTGAAGCTGGGGCTGGGGCCCAACCTGACGCTGGACGCCACCGTGAACCCCGACTTCGGGCAGGTGGAGGCGGATCCGGCGGAGGTGAACCTTTCCGCCTTCGAAACCTTCTTCTCCGAGAAGCGGCCCTTCTTCACCGAGGGAAGCGGCCTTCTTTCCGGCGGCGGCGCGGGATACTTCTACTCGCGCCGCATCGGCGCGGCGCCACACGGGCTGGCCGACGGCGATTTCGTCGATCGTCCCTCCAACAGCACCATCCTGGGCGCGGCGAAGCTTACCGGCCGCCTCCCCAGCGGCCTCTCCGTCGGCGTGCTGGGCGCGGTCACGGCGCGCGAGCGGGCGCGCACCTTCGACGCGGAGACGGGGGAGTTCGGGCGCGTCGAAGTCGAGCCGCCGACGGGCTACGGCGTGGTCCGGCTGCAGCAGGAGCTGGGGAAAACGGGGTCGACGGCGGGCGTCATCCTCACCGGCGTGCACCGGGGCATCGGCGACGGGTCGCCGCTGGCGGCGCGGCTGGACCGCGACGCGCTCACCGGCGCGGCGGACTGGGACCTGCGGCTGGGCGGGGGGACGTACGAGGTGACCGGCGCGCTGGGCTTCAGCCACGTGGCGGGCGATTCGCTGGCCATCCTGCGCATCCAGCGCTCCAGCGCGCGCTACCTCCAGCGCCCGGACGCCGACTACGTCACCTACGATCCCTCGCTCACCACGCTTTCCGGCTACACCGCCTCGCTGGCCGCGCAGAAGATCAGCGGCCGCCACTGGCTGTGGACCGTGGCCGGCGACCTGCGCTCGGCCGGCTTCGAGCTGAACGACGCGGGGTCGCAATCCTCCGCCGACTTCCGCCAGGTGTACGGCGAGCTGCGCTACCGCGAGACCACGCCGCGCGGGCCCTTCCGCCGCTGGGCCACCTACGTGACCCCCGTGGCCCAGTGGAACGGCGGCGGGGTGATGACGGACGGGGAGCTGTGGTTCGACGCCGAGGCGACACTGAAGAACTTCTGGCGCACCACCTTCACCGCCTTCCGCACCTTTCCCGTGCAGAGCCAGACGCTCACCCGCGGCGGGCCGCTGGCCGGGGCGCCGGGGTCGTGGGCGATGATCGGGCTGCTGCAGAACAGCGCGGCGGCGCGGCTGCAGTGGCGCGGCCGCGTCTACTACGGGATGAACGACCAGCGCGCCGTCACCTACCGGCTGAGCGGGCGCCTCTCCGTGCGCCCCGCGCCGCGCTGGCAGCTCTCCGTGGAGCCCAACTACCTGCGCTACACCTCCACGCGCCAGTACGTGGCCACCTTCGACGGCGGCCCGGCGGCAACGTTCGGGCGGACGTACGTGTTCGCGGCGGTGGACCGCAGCGAGTTCCTGGCCGACTTCCGGCTGACGTACCTGTTCACGCCCGACCTGTCGCTGGAGCTGTACGCCGAGCCGTTCGCCAGCAGCGGGCGCTACCACGACTTCGGCGATCTCCCCGCCGCCCGCGCCTTCGCCCTGCGCCCGCTGGACGGCGACACCACGCGCGTTCTCCGCACCGGCACGTCCACCGAGGTACGCTTCGACGGGCAGAGCCGCACGGTGGACGACTTCAACGTGCGCTCGTTCCGCAGCAACGCGGTGCTGCGCTGGGAGTGGCGGCCGGGGAGCACGCTGTACCTGGTCTGGCAGCAGGACCGCTCCGGCGACCGCGACCGCATCGCCCACGTGGGCCCCCGCTCGCTGCTGGAGACCCTCGACGCCCCCGGCGACAACTTCCTCGCGCTGAAGGTGACGTACTGGCTGCCGCTGCGGTGAAGGGAGATTCGCCGAAGCCGTTGGCGAGGTGATCGACGGCCGGCCGGGAGGGCGCTGGACAAAGTGTCCGCTCCCGGCTCGTACACATCACGCAACTTGACGTGCCGCCGGGGACATCGGGCTCTCCGGCGGCCGGAATGCCGCGGCGTGATCGTGACGCGGCCTCTCCGCGCCCACCTGCATCTTCCGTCTATCTTCCTGCGAAATTCCGCCCTTGATCTATATCTCCCGCCGATTCAGAGCGGAGACTATGGAGGATGATGCGATCCGATTGAGGGCTGAAAAGATGATGGGTTCGGGGATGAAAAACAGTTGTTGCGGAACGACTGTTCACGTCTAGAATGCCAATTACCCGCCGGTTCGGGGATGCGCCGGACCGATCTCCCCACACCGGGCAGGCCCTCTCCCGCACCGCCCGCCGAGCGCGGCAGCCCCGCTTACCTTCCGTCGCGGAGCGCACGCCAGGCAGGCTTCCGGCCGCACCGAATCGGCCGCCGCGCGTACACCGCGTCCACGTTCGCGTGCGAGGCTCCCATCCACCCGCGGAGGTTGCCATGAAGCGAAGTCCCCTGGCAGTCCCTCTCGTCGCCGCAGGGCTGGCCGCCTGCGCCGACACCCCCACCACGCCGCTGGCCCCGCCCGCGAAGCCCGCCGGCGAAGTCACCGCGGCCGCGTTCGACTTCAAGGCCGGGCTCGCGCTGGCGGTGGACGACGCGCGCGGCCGCGTGATCCCCACCCTGGGCACCGGCGGCGCGATCCAGGGCGTGGACGCCACCTTCGCCGCGCTGGGCAACGCCGTGCGCTCGGGCGACGCGGCCGCGGTGCGCAACGCCATCGCGGGCGCCACCGGCACGCTGAACGCGCTGGAGCGCAGCGCGCCCGAAACGGACCCGGTGGAAGTGGCCGCGCTGCGGCTGGTGCTGGTGAACGCCGACGCGCTCTTCCCCGCCGCCTGAGCACGCGCCGGGCAGAGTCCCCCCCATCGAGCTGGATTCCTTCCACTCCAGAGGCTCTTCGATGCGCAACCGCTTGCTGATCGCCACGCTGGCCGCCGGGGCGCTGGCCGCCGCCGCCCCGGCCCCGGCCGCCGCCCAGATCGACTCCATCCGCGCCTGCTACGTGCCCACCACCGGCAACGTGTACCGGATCGGCACCCCCGACACGCACGCCACCTGCGTGGCCGCCTCGCACGTGCGCTTCGCCTGGCCCGCCACCAGCCCCGACCTGGGGATCGGCGGGCGCTACCTGCTGCGCCTGCGCAGCGGCAGCCCCATCAGCAACCGTTTCTTCGTCGACAGCGCCGGCGGCGTGGCGGCGCTGGGCACGCTCGGCATCGGCGACATCCCGCAGAGCGGGGCGGGCCTGCGGATGATGTGGCACCCGTACAAGGCCGCGTTCCGCGCCGGCGGCGTGGACATCAACCAGTGGGACGACCCCTACATCGGCTTCTACTCGTGGGCCGGCGGAAACAACACCAGGGCGGAGGGCTACGGCGCATTCGCGTTCGGCGACGGCGCGGTCGTCACCAGCGTGCTGGGCGTGGGCTTCGGCTCCAACGTGAACGTGAGCGGCACCATCGGCTTCGTGGCCGGCGCCAGCAACCGCTGCGGCGGGTTCGCCTGCGTGGCCATGGGCTTCACCAACACCGCCGACGGGCAGGGCTCGGTGGCCCTGGGCTACCGCACCACGGCCGACGCCGACTACTCCATGGCGCTGGGCTACCGCGCCTCGGTGAACGGGCACAGCGGGTCGTTCGTGCGCGGCGACGCCTCGACCACCGACTCGCTGCTGTCCGTCGTGAACAACGAGTTCGCGGTGCGCGCGGCCGGCGGCTTCCGCTTCCGCACCAACGCGACGCTCACCACCGGGTGCAACCTTCCCGCCGGCTCGGGCGTGTTCAGCTGCTCGTCCAGCCGCACGCTGAAGGACCACTTCGGCGTGGTGGACGGCGAGGAGCTGCTGGAGCGCATCCGCGGCGTTCCCGTGGGTACCTGGAGCTACATCGCCGAGGGGGCGCAGGTGCGGCACATGGGCCCCTTCGCCGAGGACTTCCGCGCGGCGTTCGGCCTGGGCACCGACAATCGCGCCATCGGCCTGCTCGACATCGACGGCGTGAACTTCGCGGCCGTGAAGGCGCTGGAGGCGCGCACCGCCGAGCTCCGCGTCAAGGCGGCCGAGGTCGACCGCCTGACCGCCGAGGTGGCCGCCCTGCGCGACCGCCAAGCCGCCACCGACGCGCGCCTGGCGGAGCTCGAGGCGCTCGTCGGCCGGATGTCGCAGCGCTAGGCCGGGCGGCTGATTCTCGCTCCAGGGACGGCAGAACAGAACGCATCACGCGCAGGGAGCGGAGGAAACGGAGAACTCGTGCGGTTCTCCGGTCCCTCCACTTCCTCCGTGTGATGCTTTTGTTTTCCGGGAGATCAGATTGCCGCCACGCCGGGCTTGCCGCCCGAGCGCAGGTACTCCGCGAAGGCGTGGGGAAGGGTGCTCGCGCGGATCGCGTCCATCGCGGCGTCGACGTCGTATTCCACGCGGACGAACTCGGCGGAGGATGACGGGCCGTCCACGTCGAGGAGGACGTAGCCGGCGCGCCAGTCGCCGTCCCTGGGGCGGCCGACGGAGCCGGTGTTGACGAAGCGGATGCCGTCCACCTCGCGCGTCCACGGCTTGTGCGTGTGCCCGAAGCAGATCACGTCGCCGGGGCGGGCGCCGGCGTGCCCGGCCATCTTCCGGCAGAAGCCGTCGTCGCGGTCCTCGGTCCAGTACAGCGTGTTCAGCGTGGGCGTGCCGTGCACGAGGACGACCGTCGCCCCCGGCGTGTGGCCGCCGCCGGGGCGCACGTCGATGCGGAACGGGAGCGCGCCGAGAAATCCGCGCGTCGCCTCGGTGACGTGGGCGTGCGTCCAGGCGTAGCTCTCGTGCGACTGCCCCTCCTGCACGGGATCCTCGTACCGGCACCCGCAGTGCGGCGCGCCCAGGGCGACGGTCGAATCGTAGTTCCCGCAGACGCCCGCGATCCCCGCCGCGCGGATGCGGTCGACGACCTCGTTGGGCCACGGCGCGTACCCCACCAGGTCGCCCAGGTGGTACGTCGCCGCGACGTCCGCGCGTGCGGCGATATCGGCCAGCACGGCGTCGAGCGCGGGGAGGTTGGCGTGGATGTCGGAGATCAGGGCGTAGCGCATGGCACCCCGCCCAGGCTGAGCACCATCACCGCCGCGGACGAGGGACAGACGCTGGCGAACTGCACCGACCCGCGCACCGCCTCGGGGACTTTCTCACGCGCGACCGGGGCGAACCCGAGCTTCGGGAAGTAGTCCGCCGCCGTGTTGGTCAGGAGATACACATCTCCCAGCCCGCGCGCCTCCGCCCACGCCAGCCGCTCGCGCGTGAGCGCCGCACCGAGGCCGCGCCCCCGCCACTCCGGATCGACGGCGACGGAGCGCAGCAGCCCCGCATCCCCATACACCTCCACCCCCGCCGCCCCCACGATGCGCCCCTCCGCCACGGCGACGGCGTACGCATCGCCGAACTGCTCGTCGAGCCCGTCCGGCGGCAGCTCCGCGCGCCGCAGCAGCGCCTCGACGGCATCGCGGTCCTCCGCGCGCACGGGCCGGATCTCGTAGTCGATCATCCCTGAATCTCCCGGAAAGAATGCCGCACGCCCCGGTATCCCAAGGGCAGCTGAAGCCACATCGCCGCGGCTTCAGCTGCCTTCCAGGGCATTCGATTCACCCGCCGCAGCACCCCGGCGCGCAGCAGGCCGACTCGCCCGGCGCGGCGCCGGCGAGCGCAGGCGCGGCGGCGGGCTTGCGGGCGCGGACGAAGGCGCTGGCGACGCGGCCGTCCACCGCGGGGGCGACGGCATCCACGTCCACGCCGGCGCCCTCGAGGAACGCGCGCGCGTCGTCGATACTGTAGACGCGCGTGGGCTCGATGTCGACCTCCTCGAACCCCGCCTCCCGCAGCAGCGTCCGGAACTCGCCCTCCTCCAGCGCGCCGGCGACGCAGCCGACCCACAATTCCATGCTGCGCCGCACTTCGGCGGGCACCTCGCCGCGCACGATCACGTCGCTCACGGCGAAGCGGCCGCCGGGCTTCAGCACGCGGAAGGCTTCGGCCAGCACGCGCCGCTTGTCGCCCGAGAGGTTGATCACGCAGTTGGAGATGATGACGTCCACCGAATCGTCCGGAAGGGGGATCTCCTCGATGTGGCCCTTCACGAACTCCACGTTCTCCACGCCGGCCCTGCGCTGGTTCTCGCGCGCCAGGGCCAGCATCTCGTCGGTCATGTCGAGCCCGTATGCCTTCCCCGCCGCGCCGACGCGCCGCGCGGAGAGGAGCACGTCGATGCCGCCGCCGGAGCCCAGGTCCAGCACCGTCTCGCCCTCGTGCAGCTCGGCCAGCGCGGTCGGGTTGCCGCACCCGAGCGACGCCAGCACCGCCTCGGCGGGAATGCCGTCGGTCTCGCCCGCGGCGTACAGGTCGCGCGTGATCGGGTCGTCGCCGCCGCAGCACGCCTCGGCCGCGCCGCAGCAGCCGTTCGCGCCACCCGCCATCACCCGCAGCGCGGCCTGCCCGTAGCGCTCGCGCACCGTCTCCCGGATCGTCTCGGCTCCACTCATCTCCCCACCTCCCGTGTTTACATCAACCAAAGTTGATGTATCGATTGAAAAAAAGGGGATGCGGCCCTCAGCGGCAGCACCCCTCCTGCGATGACCACGCCTCGGGCGACGGCTTCAGCGACAGCGCCGTCTCCGAGATCTCCTCCAGCGCCTCGGGGACCAGCGAGTAGTACACCCACCGCCCCGCGCGCCGGTCGCTCACCACCCCCGCCGCCTTCAGCGTCTTCAGGTGGAAGGAGAGGCGGGACTGCGCCGCGTCCAGCTCGCCGGTCAGGTCGCACACGCAGCGCTCCCCGCGCGCCAGCATGCGCACGATCTCCAGCCGCGTCTCGTCGCTGAGCGCGTGGAACAGGCGGGCGGTGCGCGCCAGGTCGGCGCCGGTCGTCGTGGTCATGGAGATCAACGTAACTAGTTTTGTTGATGTGTCAATACCCGGGAGAGAAGTGCGGAAGTGCGCGTCCGGCGCCTCGCGCCCTCTCCGGCCGGCCGAGGCCGTCCACCTCTCCCGTACCGGGAGAGGTAGCTGTACGGGCATCACCGGCACGACCGAAGCCTGGGAGTGAGCAGAGCTCGCAGGATGCGCCACCGCGTGGATAGCCCCCTCGCCCGGTACGGGAGAGGGCGAGCGCTCCAAGGCGCGGGGAGAGGGCGGCGCGGATGCCTCCGGAGCGCGCCGAACGTGCGGACGGGGAGCCCCGAGTGCTGAAGCCCTGACGCTAATCGGGGCAGATACGAACACGAGCGGACGGCGGGTGCCGGGGATGGGTCCTGGCCCGCCGTCCGCTCGCTTGTCTTGCGGCGCCTGCCGGCCCGCCGTGGGCGGAAGGGCCGGGAACCGCGGTGCAAAGGGGGCGCGGAATCAGCCGCGGCGCGCGCGGTTCACGATGTCGCGGATCTCCTTGGCCACCTCTTCGCGGCGCTCCGCGGGAAGCGCGCTGGTCAGCACCTGCAGTGCCAGGGCCTCGGCCTCGTCCAGCTGCCCCTCGCGCTGCAGGAACCCCGCGAACCACCCCCGCGCCTTGCGCACCGTCTTGCCGTACGGCGCGGTGCCGTCGATCAGCCCGCGCAGGCCGGTGGGGCTCATCCCCAGCTCGCGCGCCGTGAAGCGCAGGCCGTGCGTGTCCACGCTCCGCGAGAGCGCCTCGCGCACCGGCTTGAACTCACTCAGCGTGGCGGCATCCGCCTCCTCGCGCTCCTGCCGCACCGAACGTTCGCCTTGTGCCATGGATTCCCTTTCAACACGCGGGTGGTAACCTGCGCCGGAATGCGACGAAGTTGGGAATAAATGGACGAACCGTCAACACTCACCGCCGTTCGCGGCCTGTGCTGCGCGTCCATTCGGGCCGATCCACGAATATGACCGTCCCCTATGCGCCATCGCCGTCACGAATCGCTGGACGGCCGCCCGGCGGCTGGAGTGCCGCGGGTTGGTGCGTCGGGCGGATCGGGTTATCTTTCCCCAACCGGGCACCGTGCCCGCCACAGTCTGCACACGCAAATCCCGAGCCTTTTCGCATGGCACTTCCCGCGTCGCCCGTGCTTCCCTCCGTCCCGCCCAAAGCGCCGCCGAAGCTTTCCTTCTGGCAGAAGCTCCGCGGCGGCCAGATGCGCAAGCTCCTTCCGCGCCTCCGCCCGCACAAGGGGGCGCTCGCCATCGCCACCGTGATGCTGCTGGCCAGCACCCTGCTGGGGCTGGCCTTCCCGTACGTGGTGGGGCAGATCTTCGACGGCGCGTTCCTGCGCGCCAGCCGGGTGCAGCTGAACTCGGTGGCGCTGCAGCTGTTCGGGCTGCTGGCCATCCAGGCGCTCGCCAACTTCCTGCAGAGCTACCTCCTGAGCGCCACCGGCGAGCGGGTGATCGCCAAGCTGCGCAGCGACCTGTTCGGGCACCTGCTGAGCCTGCCGCCGGCGTTCTTCGCCGACCGCCGCACCGGCGAGCTCACCAGCCGCCTGGGCGCCGACGTGCAGATGCTGCAGGGCGTGCTCACCATGGCGGTCACCTCCATGGTGCAGTCGGTGCTCACGCTGCTGGGCACGGTCATCATCCTCTTCACCATGCAGCCGTTCCTCACCCTCGTCACCCTGGGCGTCGTCCCCGTCGTCGTGGGGAGCGGGCTGTGGCTGGGCGAGCGGCTGAAGAAGAACTCGCTGGGGGTGATGGACCAGGTGGCCGAGGCCACCGCGGTGGCCGAGGAGGCGTTCTCGCAGATCCGCGTGGTGCAGAGCTTCGCGCGCGAGGACTTCGAGCGCGCGCGCTACCGCTCGCGCATGGACAACGCGGTCACGGTGGCGCTGCGGCGCGCCGTCACGCGCGGGCTGTTCAACAGCGTGAACTCGTTCGCGGTGTTCAGCGCCTCGGTGCTGGTGCTGTGGCTGGGCGGGCGGATGGTGCTGCAGGGCACGCTCACGCCGGGAACGCTGGTCTCCTTCCTCCTGTACGCCGGCTCGGCGGCGGGCGCGGTCGGGGGCATCGGGCAGCTGTGGGGGATGTACCTGGAGGCGATCGGCGCCGCCGGGCGCGTCTTCGAGATCCTGAACTCGCGCCCCAACCTGCGCGACCCCGACCACCCGAAGCCGCTCCCCGTCCCCGTCCGCGGGGGCGTGGAGTTCCGCGACGTGTGGTTCCGCTACGAGAAGCCCACCGAGCTGCCCATGCTGAACCAGGGCGGCGGGCAGGTGGCGATGGCCTTCCTGCGCATGCTGGGCGCCGCGCCGCTCGAGTCCGACCCGGCGGCCGCGGCCACGCCCGAGTGGGTGCTGCGCGGCGTGTCGCTGCGCATCGAGCCGGGCGAGACGGTGGCGCTGGTGGGGCCCAGCGGAGCGGGAAAGACCACGCTGGCCGCCATCATCCCACGCTTCTGGGACGTGCAGCAGGGAAGCGTGTCGGTGGACGGGATCGACGTGCGCGAGCTGCGCCTCGCGGAGCTGCGCAACGCCGTGGGGCTGGTGCCGCAGGAGACGCTGCTGTTCAGCGGCAGCATCCACGAGAACATCGGCTACGGGCGACCGGAGGCCAGCGCGGAGGAGATCGTGGCGGCGGCGAAGGTGGCGCACGCGCACGAGTTCGTGCAGCTCCTTCCCGACGGGTACGACACGCGCGTGGGTGAGCGGGGGATCAAGCTGTCGGGCGGGCAGCGGCAGCGCATCTCCATCGCCCGTGCGATCCTGAAGGACCCCACGGTGCTGATCCTGGACGAGGCCACCAGCAGCCTGGACAACGAGAGCGAGGCGCTGATCGAGGACGCGCTGAACCACCTCCTGCGCGGCCGCAGCACGCTCATCATCGCCCACCGGCTGTCCACCGTGCGGCGCGCGGACCGGCTGCTGGTGCTGGACGGCGGCGAGATCGTGGAGGAGGGAACGCACACCGAGCTGCTGGCCCGCAACGGCCTGTACGCGCGCCTCTACGCCCACCAGTTCCGCGAAGACGACGCCCGCCCGGTGGACCTGCTCATCTCCAACGAGACCCTCCCCGCGGACGAGGATTCGGCCGCGACGGTCGTCGGCTGAGGGGCCGGTAGCCAGGATCTGGTGAGGTCGTCGCCCAGGGTGGGGGCCCTCACCCGAAAAATCGAGGGGGAGAAGACAAAACCGCCGTCTTCTCCCCCTCGATTTTTCGACCTCTCCCAAAACAGCCTGGGGCGCTGCACGCGTCGAGGGAGCATGAAACGAGAGGCGTCCTCTGAACCCCGGGGCCAGCTTCCGGGCTGAACAGCCTCGCGCAGTTTGCGAGGCTTCCCGTGGTTGTTGCTGCGACTTCAGTCGCCGGTGAAGAGCCCTGTCCAGCACGTCAGGTGGGAAGCGCGTCGGGGTTTCCTCCGATCCGGTGGCCACGGACGGTGAGACGGGGATCGGGAGATGCGGATTCAGTAACCCGCATCCATCCAACCATTTGAACGCGGAGATCCGCGCCGGTGGCAGGCTCCCGGCGCGGATGGTTATATTGCCACGCTTCGCACCCGCCCCATCGCTCGGGAGACGCAGAGGAATGAGCTCCGCAGGGAACAGCAGCAGCAAGGCCGAGACGCTGGTGATCATCGGCTCCGGGCCGGCCGCGTGGACCGCGGCCATCTACGCCGCGCGCGCCAACCTGGACCCGCTGGTCATCGAGGGCGAGCCCTCGCGGGAGATGATCCCCGGCGGCCAGCTGATGTACACGACCGACATCGAGAACTTCCCCGGCTTTCCCGAGGGCGTGGGCGGGCAGGAGATCATGGAGCGGATGAAGGACCAGGCGGTCCGCTTCGGCGCGCGCACCATGATGGAGAACGTCGCCTCGGTCGACTTCTCGCGGCGTCCGTTCGTCCTGCGCCCCTCGTGGTCGCCGGAGATCCGGGCGCAGGCGGTGATCGTGGCCACCGGCGCGCGCGCCAACTGGCTGGGGCTGCACAACGAGGAGCGGCTGGCGCAGGCCGGTGGCGGCGTGAGCGCCTGCGCGGTGTGCGACGGCGCGCTCCCCGCCTTCCGCAATCAGCGCCTCGTCGTCGTCGGCGGCGGCGACTCGGCGATGGAGGAGGCCACCTACCTCACGAAGTTCGCCAGCGAGGTGGTGATCGTGCACCGCCGCGACAGCTTCCGCGCCTCGCAGGTGATGCAGGACCGCGTGCTGGCGCACGAGAAGATCAAGGTGCGCTGGAACACGCAGGTGCTGGACGTGCTGGGCGACGACGCGATCACCGCCGTGCGCCTGCGCAACACGGTGACGGGCGAGGAGGAGGACTTTCCCGTGGGGGGGATGTTCGTCGCCATCGGCCACACGCCGAACACCGCGTTCCTCGAGGGCCAGGTGGAGCTGACGCACAACGGCTACGTCCGCCTCCCGCACGCGTGGCGCACGGAGACATCGGTCCCCGGCGTGTTCGCCGCGGGCGACGTGATGGACGACTACTACCGCCAGGCGATCACCGCCGCTGGGACGGGGTGCATGGCCGCGCTCGAGGCGGAGCGCTGGATGGCGCACCACGGCGTCACCGAGGCCGAGCCGCCCGTGCTGGAGACGGCGGAGAGCTCCATCGGCCTCGGCGAAGGCGAGTAGGCGCGATCTCCATCCCGACGAAAGAAAAAGGGGCCGCAACCCAGCCGGGTCGCGGCCCCTCGTTCTTCATCTCCGTCCCCCATTCGTTACCGCGGCACGGGGACGGGCGGATAGTTCTTGCTCCGCGGTTTGTCGCGCGGCGCGGGCGGCGGCTCCTGCTGGCCGTCGTCGCCACTGCCGCCGAAGAGGCCGCCGACCGCCTGCACCGCCTGCCCGAACCAGCCGGGCTCGCCGCCCACGCCGTCCAGGTGCACCGGGCAGCTTTCCGTGGGCTCCGTGCCGCTCAGGAAGTACTCCGTCACCACGTCCTCGCGCGGGCACATCGGCGTGGCCAGCTTGCCCGTCGTCCGGTCGATCTCGCGCGCCTGCAGGTCGGGCGGCGGGCTCCACGCCACCGGCGCCGGGTGGCGGCGGTAGTAGTCGGCCACCACGCGCCCCCACACCGGCGCCGCCAGCCCCCCGCCCGACGCGTCGGCCAGGATCGCCTGCGGCCGGTCGAAGCCCATCCACACGCCGGCCACGATGTCGGGCGTGACGCCGATGAACCACACGTCGGCGCCCTCGTCCGTCGTCCCCGTCTTCCCCGCGGCGGGGATCGTGGCCGGGAGCGCCGCGCGCACGCCGCTGCCGGTGCCGCGGTCCACCACGTCGCGCAGCAGCGAGGTGGTGAGGTAGGAGACGGCGGGAGAAAGGGCGAAGCGGCGCGTGGTCGTGGCCCGGTAAACCTCCTGCCCGTCCGCGTCCACCACCCGGCGGATGAGGCGCGGCTTCACCAGCGTTCCTCCGCTGGCGAAGACGGAGTACGCCGCCACCAGCTCCATCGGCACCACCTCGGCCGCGCCGAGGAACGACGACGGATAGGGATGGACGGGCGTGCTGATCCCCAGGTCCTTCGCCTCGGCGGCCACGCGGGTGACGCCGATCATGTTCCCCAGCACGACGGTGGCGCGGTTGGACGAGAGGCGGAGCGCGTCGCGCAGGTCCACGTCCACCGAGTCGGAAACGTGGTCCGCGGGGCGGTAGTCGCCCAGCTGCCCCGTGGCGTCGGGCCCCAGCAGCGGCGTGGTGACGGGGATCCCCTGCGCGATGGCGGCGGCGTAGACGATGGGCTTGAAGGCCGATCCGGCCTGCCGCCTGGCCTGCGTGGCGCGGTCGAACTGGCTCAGCGCGTAGTCGCGCCCGCCCACCAGCGCCAGCACGTCGCCGCTCGCGGGGTCCATCGCCACGAACAATCCCTGCAGGCAGTTGCCGGGATACGCGGGCGGGCGCGCGGAGCAGGAGACGTGGCGGAAGCGCCCCATCCGCCCCGACTCGACGGCCGCCACCTGCCGCACCAGCTCGCGCTCGGCCGTGGCCTGCAGCGCGGGATCGAGCGTCGTGTACACCTTGTATCCCCGCGTCTCCGCCTCGGGCCCGAAGCGCTGCAGCAGCTCGCGGCGGACGGCGGCCACGAAGTACGGCGCGGCGCCGCTGGCCTCGCGCGGGGCGGCCAGCTTCAGCGGCTCGGCCTTCGCGCGCGTGGCCTCGCCGGCGTCGATCACCCCGGCGTGCGCCATCTGGTCCAGCACCAGGTCGCGCCGCCTGCGCGCCGCGTCGGGGTTGCGGCGGGGGTCGTAGAAGCTGGGCGCCTTGGGGAGCGCGGCCAGCGTGGCCGCCTCGGCGTTGGTGAGGTGGCCGGCGTCCTTGCCGAAGTACCCTTGCGCGGCTGCCTGCACCCCGTACAGCCCGTTCCCCAGGTAGATCTGGTTCAGGTACATCTCCAGGATCTGGTCCTTGGAGAACGACGCCTCGATCTTCCGCGCCAGCACCACCTCGGCCAGCTTGCGGCGCACCGTCTTGGCCCGCGACAGCTGCTCGGGAAAGACGTTGCGCGCCAGCTGCATGGTCAGCGTGCTGAACCCCTCCTTCCACGACAGCGAGCGGACGTCGCGGGCCAGCGCGCCGAACGCGCGGCGCCAGTCCACGCCGTGATGGCGGTAGAAGCGCTTGTCCTCGACCGCCAGGAAGGCGCCGGAGACGTGCGCGGGGATGCGGTTCAGGGGGACCACGAAGCGCCGCTCGGGGGCCAGGTTGGCCACCAGGCGGCCGCGGCCGTCGAAGACCTGCGTGGCCTGCGGCGGCGTGTAGGTGCGCAGCGCCGCCACCGACGGGCAGCCGCCGCCGGAGCAGCGCGGCCACATCCACGCCAGCGCCGCCGCCACCGCGGCGAAGCCGATGCCGGCGGCGATCAGCGCGGCTTTCAGCATCCCGCGCAGAACCGGGCGCCCGCGCGCCCTGCGGCCGCGGGAAGGGCGTCGCTTTGCTGCTGCCACTTCGATTTCGGGGATCGGGGATGAGTGCACCCGCGCCTTCGGGGGCCGCGGTGCGTACCGCAGCAATATAACCGAAGTTCCGGCGCGCGCGCAGCTTTCGTCGCTCGGCCCCTGCTTCCGCTGGTCTCACGCGGAGACGCGGAGCCGCGGAGCCGCCGGGACATTTCTCCGCGCCCCCACCCGGCATCGGGATGGAGACGCCGCCGAGGCGCGGGGAGCGCGCGAAGATGCCGGGGTCGCGAGTCCGCAGGCGGACTTCGGGCCGTTGTTGCCGCGAATTCATTCGCCGGGTGGCCTCGGGGAGCGCAGATGCTGGCGGGTGGATGGGAGATCGAGTCGCGGACGATTCCCGAACGCCGGAGCGCGCAACGAGTTAGCACAACGGCGGGGCGGAATGCCGCCGGTCCGGTACGGGATATGCCCCTTCCGCTGCCGCCCCGGTGAGGTCTGCCGGAGGCGGGCGCGCTGCCGCGCCCGGCATGTTTTCGTGTACGGAGGCGAGAGATGCGGATCCTGGTTGCCGACGACGAGCCCGCGAGCGCAGAGGCGTTGAAGGACCTGCTGGAGATCATCGGCCACCAGGTGGTCGGGCCCGCGTGCGACGGCGCCGAGGCGGTGCGGCTGGCCCGGTGCGAGCACCCGGACCTGGCCATCCTCGACATCGACATGCCGCGGCTGTCGGGGCTCGACGCCATCGACCAGATCACCCGCTCGCGCCCCATCCCCGTGATCGTGCTGACCGCGCACTGCGACGCCGAGTTCGTGGACCGCGCGGCCGAGCTCCCCGTGTTCAACTACCTGACCAAGCCGGCCGGGGCGGACCGCATCGTCCCCGCCATCCGCATGGCCACCGCGCGCTTCCGCGAGTGGAGCGCGCTGAACGGGCGGGTGAGCGAGCTGAGCCAGAAGATGGACGAGCGCAAGACCATCGAGCGCGCCAAGGGAATCCTGATGGAGGTGCGCGGGATCAACGAGGGCGACGCCTACCGCCTGATCCAGCGCGAGAGCCAGCAGCGCAGCCGCAGCATGATCGACGTGGCGCGCAGCGTCGTGGCCGCGCAGGGCGTGTTCCGCCGCCCCGCCGCGCCCGCGCCGAACGCGCCACCGGCGACCATGCCCGTGCCGCCGAACCTCACCGCGCCCGTGGAGCCCGCCGCCTGAGCGCCCCCGACGCACGCCTTCCGCGCCGCCGGCTGGAGATCGTCCCCGCCGGCGGCGTTTCCGTGGAGCTCCTCGCCCGGCTCGGCCGCGAAGTCGATCTGCGGCTCGGGACGGCGCATCACGTTGCCGCGCCGCTGGAGTTTCGGGCTTCGAAGGACGGGAAGCTCGCTTCCGCGGCGCTGCTGGACGCGCTCCTGGACCGCGCGGAAGCGGAGGATGCCGCGCCCGGCGAGCACTGGATGCTGGCCGTGGCGGACGCGCCGCTGCACGCGCCGGGGCACGGCCGCGTCTTCGGCGAGGCGGCCATCGGGAGCGGCTGCGCGGTGATGGGATTGGGCGCACTTGACGGCGGAAAGCGTTGCGATGCAATGACTTTGCTGGGGCGGGCGGTCAAGGAGGCGGTGCACGAGCTGGGGCACGCGGCGGGGCTTGCGCATTGTGCCGACCCGCGCTGCGTCATGTATCCCTCGCGCCACATTGCCGACACCGACCGCAAAGCCGAACGTTTCTGCGCCCGCTGCCGGGATGATTTCGCGCACGTAACCCTTGATGCGGCGCGGGGCTGAGGTTACGTTACCCGCAACCGCACGTGGTAATTCGTCCATCCACCCCAGCCGCAACATTGCACCGGCACCCTTCAGCATGCCGCCTGGCGGAGGCACGCCCATGAGCCTGCAATCTCCACGCTCTCTGCGCCGCGCCTACCTGGAGTGGGTCGAGGAGCAGGTGGAGGACTTCAAGGACGCCATCCCCCGTTCCCGCCTTCTCGCCATTGCGGACGAGGTGGTGGAGGAGCTGCGGCTCTCGCGCGGCGGGCAGTACCAGCTGACCGAGATCCTGCTCTGCGATGCAATGAACCGGTACCTCTTCCGCCTGCTGAAGCTTCCCGGCTACCGCGCCTGGTGCGAGCAGCGGGCCACGGACCGCGAGGAGCCGCGCGAGACGCGGGTGATCCCCTTCCGCGAGCTGGCGCCGGCGCCCACGGTGGTGGCGGTGCGCACCGCCGCCGTGGCGGACGCGGACGAGCCGGTGGCGTGTGTCGGTTAGACGCGGCGCGCTGCCCCTTTTTTGACACGGAAGGGGCAGGCCGATAGGTTTACGCGATCCGGAAGTCGTTGGCTGGATTAGACTTCCGCTGGAGCCGCGGCTGGGCACGCGAAGTGCCCCCGGCCGCGGCGTGCGCGTTTATGCGGGGCGCGCGCGTCCGGATACATCCTTGGCCGGGGCGTGACCGATGGCGAACGACGATACGAGCGGCGGCGACCTGTCCGCCGAGGATATGGGGATGATGGGGATCGTGGTGCAGGGCGGGCGGGTGGCTCCGTCTCATCCCCACCTCGATTTCGTGTGGGGCCCGCCGGAGTTCAAGGCGGCGCCCAGCCTTCCCTTCGGGCGGTGGAAGCCGGGCGCGAAGGCGGCCTGAGCAATCGGGCACACCATCACCACAGAGTGCGACAGAGCGGGGGGACTTCGGTCTCCCCGCTCTTCTTCTATGCAGCTTGCCCCTGCTGGAAGGTGCTTGCCTGGCTGGAAGGCGCTTGTCCGGCTGGAAGGTGCTTGCCTGGCTGGGAAAGGCGAATAAATTCGCGGCAACAACTGCACGAAGTCCCTTCGGGACTGCTTCCATGCTTCCTGCCGTTTCACCCGCTTCCGTGTGAACGATGCGCAGTCCATGGACACAGCTTTACCTGCATCTCGTCTGGGCTACCTGGCAGCGGGCGCCGCTCCTGGTCGAGCCGGTTCGGTCGGAGGTGTATGACCTGATTCAGGCGGATTGCACCCGGCTGCGCGCGGACGTGCTGGCGATCGGGGGCATGGAGGACCACGTGCATCTCCTCGTGCGTGTTCCGCCTACGATTGCTCCGGCGATGCTCGTCAAGCAGGTGAAGGGCTCGTCCGCGCACGCGGTGAATCATTCAACCGGCATCTACAAGACCTTCCGGTGGCAAGGGGGCTACGGCGCATTCAGTGTCTCGAAACGCCATGTGCCGCTCATCACCGACTACATCCTCCGCCAGGAGGAACATCATCGGGACCAGCGCCTCTGGCCGCTCCTCGAACCTCCCCCAGCCGAACCAGCGGAAGCAAAACCGTTGGGCTGACAGCAGGATGCCGAGGTTGCAGTCCCGAAGGGACTTTGTGCTGTTGTTGCCGCGAATTCATTCGCCTTCCCAGGCCCGGAGCCGAGTCGGCCCGGACTCGAGCGCAAGCCCGAGCCTGCGCCCGAGCTCACCACCGCTGCATCCGGTGACGAAGCAGACTGTGGAAGCAGGCCGGGGAAGCAGGCCCGGGAAGAATCTCCCCTGAAGCGGTTGCCCGGGGCCGCCTTGCCCGCCTACATTGCGGCGAATCCCCACGACAACTCGCGAGCAGACATGGCAAAGAACTCGACGTTCGACATCACCTCCAGCGTGGACATGCAGGAGGTGGACAACGCCGTGAACCAGGCGCGCAAGGAAGTGCTGCAGCGCTACGACTTCAAGGGCGCCACGGCCGAGATCGACTTCGACAAGAAGGCGGGCACGCTGAAGCTGCTGGCCGACGACGACTACAAGCTCACCGCGCTGGTCGACATCATCCAGAGCAAGCTGATCAAGCGCGGCGTGCCCATCCGCAACATGGACTACGGCGAGGTGGAGCAGGCCTTCGGCGGCAAGGCGCGGCAGACGATCACCCTGGTGCAGAGCATCAGCACCGAGAAGGCCAAGGAGATCGTGAAGTCGATCAAGGACGCCGGCTTCAAGAAGGTGAACGCGCAGATCCAGGACGAGCAGGTGCGTGTGACCTCGCCCTCGATCGACGAGCTGCAGGCGGTGATCGCGCACCTGAAGAAACAGGACTTCGGGCTGGAGCTGAGCTACGGCAACTTCCGCTCGCAATGAGCCGGCGGGAGACATCGTCCGCGCTCTTCCGCCGCGCGGTGGAGGTCACGCCCGGTGGCGTGAACTCGCCGGTGCGCGCCTTCCGCTCCGTCGGCGGCGAGCCGTTCTTCGTGGACCGCGCCCAGGGCGCGCGGATCCGGGACGTGGACGGCAACGAGTACATCGACTACGTGCTCTCCTGGGGCCCCATGATCCTGGGCCACGCACACCCGGCGGTGGTCGCCGCGGTGTGCGACGCGGCGCGGAACGGGACCAGCTACGGCGCGCCGACGGAGCGCGAGGTGGAGCTGGCGGAGCTGGTGCGCGAGCTGGTGCCGAGCATGGAGCGCGTGCGCTTCGTCAGCAGCGGCACGGAGGCCACGATGAGCGCCGTCCGCCTGGCGCGCGGCTTCACCGGGCGCGAGTTCATCCTCAAGTTCGACGGGTGCTACCACGGCCACGGCGACTCCTTCCTGGTGAAGGCCGGCTCCGGCGTCGCCACGCTTGGCCTCCCCAACTCGCCCGGCGTTCCCGCGGAGCTGTCGAAGCTCACGCTCACCGCGCCGTTCAACGACGTCGAGGCGGTCGAGGCAGTCTTCCGCGCGTACGCCGGCAGCATCGCCGCGGTCATTCTGGAGCCGGTGGTCGGCAATGCGGGGTTCATCCCCCCGGACGACGGGTTTCTTCCGATGTTGCGGCGGATCACCGAGGAGGACGGGGCGCTGCTGGTGTTCGACGAGGTGATGACGGGGTTCCGCGTGGCCCGCGGCGGGGCGCAGGAGCGCTTCGGGGTGCGGCCGGACCTGACCACGCTGGGAAAGGTGATCGGCGGCGGACTTCCGGTCGGCGCGTACGGGGGACGCAGGGAGATCATGGACCGGATCGCCCCCGTGGGCCCCGTCTACCAGGCGGGGACGCTCTCCGGCAACCCGCTGGCGATGGCGGCCGGGCTGGCGCAGCTGCGCATCCTGCGCGACGAGGATCCCTATCCCGCGCTGGAGCGGCGGACCGCGCGGCTGGTGGCGGGGATGCTGGAGGCCGCGGGGGAGATGGGCGTCCCGGCGAGCGGCGGGAGCCTGGGCTCGATGTGGGGTTTCTTCTTCACCGCGGGGCCGGTGAGGAGCTTCGACGACGCGAAACGGAGCGACGTGCCGCTGTTCAACCGCTTCTTCCATGCGATGCTGGACCGCGGCGTGTTCCTGGCGCCCAGCCAGTTCGAGGCGGGCTTCACCTCCACCGCGCACGGCGACGCGGAGATCGAGGAGACGATCGGCCGGGCCGGGGAGGCGCTGCGTGCGGCGCTGGGCTGAGGCGACGATCGTGCTGGCGCTGGCCGCGATGGCCGGGTGCCGCACGCAGGAGATCCGCTACGGGCCGGTGCCCATCCACAACCCGCCGCGCCCCGCGCCCGCGCCGGAGCCGCCCCCCGTCCCCGCGCCGCGCGACGAGCCCGCGCCGCCGCCCGCGTCCCGCGCGCCGGCGCTGAAGGTGGGCCTCATCGTCGACACCCCCGCGGGCACCGTCACCTCGCCGTCGGGGATGACGGTGGAGACGGAGGGCGGCGGGAACATCGACGAGCTGGCGGCGGGGCAGGGGCTGGCATTCTCGGCCGACGCGGACGGCGGGATCGCGATGACCGTTCTCGGCGCGAATGGCGACCCGGCCGGGCGGACGCGCCACGGCCTGGAATCTCCCGTCGTGGTGCGCGCGGCGGACGGGGGGGTGGTGGAGGTGCGCGGCGCGCCCTACCGCGGCGCCATCCTGGTGCAGAACTCCGGGCGCCGCGGGCTGACCTTCGTGAACCGCCTCGACATCGAAAGCTACCTCCTGGGCGTGGTGCCCAAGGAGCTGGGGGATGTCGGCGAGGGCGTGTTCGAGGCGATCAAGGCACAGGCGGTGGCGGCGCGGACCTACGCGGTGAAGAACATGGGCCGCCGCACGTCGCTGGGGTTCGACGTGTATCCCGGCACGCAGGACCAGGTGTACGGCGGGGTGAACGCGGAGCGCGAGCTGGTTTCCCGCGCGGTGCGCGAGACCGCGGGCGAGGTGCTGACGTACGGCGGCGAGCCGATCAACGCCTACTACCACTCCACCTGCGCGGGGCGAACGGCGGCGATCGACGAGGTGTGGAACGTGTCGCCCGTGCCCTACCTGGTCTCGGTCGTGGACGTCGACCCGCGCACCGGCGAGGCGTGGGACCGCGCCAGCGGCAAGTTCCAGTGGACCGAGCGCTGGTCGGGAACGCAACTCGTCTCCATCCTGAACCGCACGCTGGCCGATTCGCTGCGCGGGCGCCGCATCCGCGACGTGTACGATATGGACGTGCTGTCGCGCACGCAGTCCGGCCGCGTGCGCGCGATGCGGATCGACACCGACGCCGGCTCGTTCATCGTGGGGCGCGACCGGGTGCGGTGGATCCTGGCGCCGGCGCGCGGCGGGA
Organism: Longimicrobium sp.; assembly: GCF_035474595.1. Classification (NCBI taxonomy): domain Bacteria; kingdom Pseudomonadati; phylum Gemmatimonadota; class Longimicrobiia; order Longimicrobiales; family Longimicrobiaceae; genus Longimicrobium; species Longimicrobium sp. The sequence continues at coordinate 102,236 of NZ_DATIND010000091.1, read as the reverse complement.
TTTTGAACAGCGCGAAGTTCGACGTGCGGGTGGAGCGCTCCGGCGGGCAGGTGGTTTCCGCGGTGGCCGAGGGCGGGGGATGGGGCCACGGCATCGGGATGTGCCAGTTCGGCGCGATGGGCCGCGCCCGCGCGGGGCAGGATTACCGCACGATCCTGGATGCGTACTACCCCGGCGCCCGGTTGTCGCGGATGTATTGAGCGGCGTCGGCGGCGACGCCGGGTGCGACACAGCGCGGGGCGGAATCCTGCTCGCCCATCCGGCATCGCGCCCTCTCCGGCCGGCTCGGGCCGTCCATCTCTCCCGTACCGGGAGAGGTAGCCCGGGCGGGATTGGTGCTCGGGGGCTGCCTTGTGCCCGCCCGGCTGGACTCCTCCGCGGAGAGGGGAGAACTCACGGCAGCACGGAACTTTGCGCCTCGTGGAAATGCCGGGGCGGGAGTCCGCGAAGGCGGACTTCGGGCCGTTGTTGCCGCGAATTCATTCGCCGGGGCCGGGCCAGCAGGGATGCTCGATGGGCGCACCTGCGTGAGGGATGCGCGCCCGGAGGGCCGGGAACCCGGCGGGGCGGCGGCGCCGATGCTTTCACGGTGCGATGATGCTCCGGCCGTGACGAATCCGCCGGGGGCCCGGCGCAGTTGGCAACGGTAGTATCGTTGCCTACGGCGCGCGCAGCCCGGTTTGGCGCCTCGGCGCCAAACACGCCCGAAACCCGCTGTTCTCCCTTTTGTTCATGCGATTCTGGACCCACTCGACGAGGAAATCGTGACCGTCCATCGTCCTCCCATCCGCGTTGCCGTGATCGGCGCGGGCGCCATCGCGCAGGTGGTGCACCTGCCCATCCTGAGCCGCATGCGCGGGGTGGAGATCGCCGCCGTGAACGACCGCGACGCCCACACCGCGCGCACCATCGCCGACCGCTACGGCTCGCGCGCCATGGACGCGGAGCGCATCTGGGGCGATGCGTCGATCCAGGCGGTGGTCGTCTGCACGCCCAGCCACCGCCACGAGGAGAACGTCCGCGACGCGCTGGCCGCCGGGAAGTACGTGCTCTGCGAGAAGCCGCTCGCGCTCACGCCCGACGCCGTGGAGCGCGTGCTGGCGGTGGACGGCGCCGCCGACCGGCTGATGGTGGGGATGAACCAGCGTTTCCGCCCCGACGCCCGCGCGCTCCGCTCCTTCGTCGTCAGCGGCGAGCTGGGCGACGTGTACTACCTGAAGACGGGATGGCTTTCGCGCACCAAGCCCACCGGGCGGCTGCGCTCCTGGCGCCAGATGCGGCACACCGGCGGCGGCGCGCTGATGGACCTGGGGCTGCAGATGCTGGACATGGCGATGTGGACCTTCGGCTATCCGAAGCCGCTGCGCGTGTCCGCCCACACGCACACGCCCGCCGGCGCCGAGGTCGAGGACTCGGCGGCGCTGCTGCTGCGGCTGGAGGGCGACCGGCTGATCAACCTGGAAGTCACCTGGTCGCTCATCTCCCGCCGCGACCGGCAGTTCATGCACCTGCTGGGCACCGCCGGCTCAGGCTCGCTCTCGCCGCTGCAGGTATTCCGGCAGATGGACAGCGGGCTGGTGGACGTGGCCCCCGCGCTGCCGCCGGGCACGGAGAACATCTTCACCGCCAGCTACCGCAACGAGCTGCAGAACTTCATCGAGGTGGTGCGCGGCGAGCAGAAGGCGGGCGCGCCCGGCGAGCACGTGCGGCTGATGCGCATCATGGAGGGCGCCTACCGCTCCGCCGCCGAGGGGCGCGAGATCGACCTCACCGGCGAGTGAGGCATCGTTCCCGCGGCTGATACCGGAGCGGCGGGGTTCACGCAGAGACGAGAGGAACACACGCGCATCCACGCAGATGGAGAAGAGGTGGGACGATGGCCGAGGCGAGCGAGCTGATCGCGGGGCTGAACGAGGACCTGGCGGCCGAGTACCAGGCCGTGGTGATGTACCGCACCTACGCGGCGCTGGTGAGCGGGCCGTGGCGGCGCGACCTGCGCGCCTTCTTCGAGGGCGAGATCCCCGACGAGCTGGGGCACGCAGCGTTCCTGGCCGACAAGATCGTGGCGCTGGGCGGCACGCCGACGGTGGACATCCCGCCCCTCCCCATCCCCCGCGACGCGCGCGAGATGCTGGAGAACGCGCTGCAGGCCGAGGTCGACACCATCGAGCGCTACACCCGCCGCATCGGCCAGGCCGACGCCTGCGGCGAGATCTCCATCCGCGTGGAGCTGGAGAACATGATCTCCGACGAGAGCCGCCACCGCGACGAGATCCGCCGCATGCTGATGGACTGGCGGTAGGGGCGCGACGGCCAGATTCGTCCGTCGAGAAAGATCGACACGGAAACGGCCGTGCTGGATGGACTTCGACGCGGCCGTCCGGCATCGCGCCCTCTCCGGCCGGCTTAGGCCGTCCACCTCTCCCGTACCGGGAGAGGTAGCTTGGCGCCATCCTGCTGGTTGACGGCGCCCCGGTCAGCCTGGCTCGGCTAGCGCGGCCTGGATTCGCCTGACCACGAGGTGTAGCGCGTTCATCACCTCGTCGTTCGTGAAGCGCAGCACGCGGAAGCCGAGGGCTTCGAGATACTCCGTTCGCGCGGAGTCGCGCTCCTGCTGCTCGTCGTGGATGGGGCCGTCCACCTCGATGCACAGCTTCTTCGAGGTGCAGCAGAAGTCTACGATGAAGCGTTCGACCGGGTGCTGCCGACGAAAGTGAAGACCGTTCTGCCGCTCCTTCCGCAGCGCGCTCCAGAGCACCCGCTCCGGAATCGTCATGTTCGCGCGCAGCTCCTTGGCGCGCTCTTCAATCTCCGGCGTCGTTCCGCGCATCCGGCGTTGCTGTTGCACACGTCCTCCTCGTTCGGGGGATGAGGCGTAGAAACCCGCAACTTTACAGTCCGGTTCGTCCGCAGGCCCACGCGCGGCACCGCAACAAAGCGCACAGATGCCGACGCGCGGATGTGGAATGCACCACAGCGTTCCGCGAGCGCGGATGCTGCCTAGCTACCTCTCCCGGTACGGGAGAGGTGGACGGCCTAGGCCGGCCGGAGAGGGCGCGATGCTGCGGCCGCGCACCGAACCTCGCTAGCGGTGTATCAAACATGCAGCCTGAGATGATGCTCGTCTCGCACGGTTCGGCCGGCCCGCCGCGGGTTGCCCGAACCGCGCGGTTTGGCTATACTTCAGGCTTCCTTAGCGCAAAGCGGCCGGGCGGCTGCGCCCGGATTCGATTGCCGAAAACCGATCTTGAGGCAGGTGCGGCATGAAGGCCGATATCCATCCCAAGTACCAGACCGTTACGGTGCACTGCGCCTGCGGCAACACGTGGCAGACCCGTTCGACGAGCAAGGACATCCACGTCGAGGTCTGCTCCAACTGCCACCCGTACTTCACGGGCAAGCAGAAGCTGATGGACAGCGCCGGCCGCATCGAGCGCTTCCGGCAGCGCTACGGCGGCGCCGAAGCCGCGAAGTGACGAAAGAGCCGGGGCTTCGACCCCGGCTCTCTCTTCATCTGCCATGGAAGACCGTCTCCGCGAAGCCCGGCAGCGCTACGACGACGTTTCGGCGCAGCTGTCCGACCCCGCCATCCACGCCGACCCCAAGCGCCTCCGCGACCTGAGCCGCGAGCACTCGCAGCTCGCCCAGATCGTGGAGGCTTCCGCGCGCCTTGACAAGGCGCAGGAGGATCTCGCCGGCGCCCGCGCGCTCCTTGCCGAGAGCGAGGGCGACCTGGAGATGGCCGCCATGGCGCGCGCCGAGATCGAGCAGCTCACGGCCGACGTGGAGCGGCTGGAGGGCGAGCTGAAGCGCCTCCTGGTCCCCCGCGACCCGCTGGACGACCGCGACGCCGTGGTCGAGATCCGCGCCGGCACCGGCGGCGACGAGGCGGCGCTCTTCGCGGGCGACCTGTTCCGCATGTACCAGCGCTACGCCGACCGCCGCGGGTGGAAGACCGAGCTCGTCTCCGTTTCCGAGGGCACCGCGGGCGGGTACAAGGAGGCGGTGTTCAACGTCCGCGGCGCCAACGCCTTCGGCGACCTGCGCTGGGAGAGCGGCGTGCACCGCGTGCAGCGCGTCCCCGCCACCGAGGCACAGGGGCGCATCCACACCTCGGCCGCCACGGTCGCCGTCCTTCCCGAGGCCGAGGAGGTGGACGTGCAGATCAACCCGGCCGACCTGAAGATCGATGTCTACCGCAGCTCCGGGCCCGGCGGGCAGTCGGTGAACACCACCGATTCGGCCGTGCGCATCACCCACCTCCCCACGGGGCTGGTGGTGACCTGCCAGGACGAGAAGAGCCAGCACAAGAACAAGGACAAGGCCATGGGCGTCCTCCGCTCGCGGCTGCTGGACGCGCGCATCGCCGAGCAGGAGGCGGAGCGCGCCCGCGACCGGCGCCTGCAGGTGGGCACCGGCGACCGCTCGGCCAAGATCCGCACCTACAACTTCCCGCAGAGCCGCGTGACCGACCACCGCATCGGCTTCACCACGCACGCGCTGCCGCAGGTGCTGGACGGCGACCTGGAAGAGCTGCTGGAGGCGCTGAAGATGGCGTCGGAATCGGAGCGCGCGGCCTGATTCTGCGTCTCCGCCGGCGCGACCGGCAGCCGCATCCGGAGGAGCGGAGGAGCCTCCGCGCGGTTTCCCCGATCCGCCCGCGGCGATAGTTTCCTTCGTCCACCCGGTCGACCCGAAAACCCCACGAGCCGCTGCGATCCGTGTCGGAAAAGCGCTGGACGGTGATGGAGCTGGTCGGGTGGACGGCGAACTATCTGAAGGAAAAGGGGTTCCATAACGCGCGGCTGAACGCCGAGCTGCTGCTGGCGGGGTCGCTGGGGGTGAAGCGGCTGGACCTGTATCTCCAGTACGACCGGCCGCTGAAGGCCGAGGAGCTGGCCGCCTTCAAGGCGCGGCTGCTGAGGCGTGCGAAGCGCGAGCCGCTGCAGTACATTGAGGGACACGCCGCCTTTCGCGACCTGACGCTTCGCGTGGACCCGCGGGTCCTGATCCCGCGCCCCGAGACGGAAACGCTCGTCCAGGAGGTGCTGGACTGGGCCGAGGGGCGCGACGCGCTTTCCGCGCTGGACGTGGGCACCGGCTCGGGCGCCATCGCGCTGGCGCTGGCCACCGAGGGCGCCTTCCGCCGCGTGGTGGCGGTGGACGTCTCGGCCGACGCGCTGGAGGTCGCGCGCGCGAACGGCGCCGCGGCCGCCCCCGACGCGCCGGTGGAGTTCCGGCTGGGGAGCCTGTACGACGCGGTCGCGGGCGAGCGCTTCGACGTGATCGCCAGCAACCCGCCGTACGTGGGCGACGAGGAGCGCGGCGGGCTGGACGCCGAGGTGCGCGACTGGGAGCCCGCGGGGGCGCTTTTCGCGGGGACCGGCGGGCTGGACGTGATCCGCCCCCTGGTTGCCCAAGCGCCGGAGCACCTGGCCCCGGGCGGCCTGCTGGCGATGGAGATCGGCGCGAGCCAGGCGGACGCGGTCTGCGCCCTCGTCCGCGCCACCGGCGCGTTTGCCGAGCCGCGCGTGCGGCGCGACCTGGCGGGCCGCGACCGCATCGTGCTGGCGGAGCTGGCGGGGTAGTCGCGGGGGCGCATCGACGCGGCGCTCGCGGCATCGCGCCCTCTCCGGCCGGCTTAGGCCGTCCACCTCTCCCGTACCGGGAGAGGTAGTTCGGTGGCATCCACGCTTCGGGCCAGCATCGGCGTGAGCGAGGGTTCTTGCTGGCGCCGATGCTGGATCGCCACCCTCTCCCGGGACGGGAGAGGGTCGCGCCCTCCGGCGCGGGGTGAGGGCGGCGCGAGGCCGCGGAGGCGCACCTGTGTGGGGGACACGCCCGCATCCCGCTGTATCCGTTGAAGTTGTCGTTGTCTTTAAAGATTCTTGAGACGAAGGATGGATTGATGGACGTGCTCTGGGAGAAGGCCCGGGAGATCGGGCGGCTGGTCGCGCAGAGCGACGAGTACAAGGTGCTGAAGCGCGCCAACGAGCGCCTGTCGGACGACCGCGATACCGTGGCCGGGATCAACCGCCTGGGCCAGCTGCAGGAGAGCATCGGGCAGGCGCTGCAGGCCGGCGAAGAGCCCGCCGAGGCCGAGCGCGAGGAGTTCGAGCGCCTGGCCGGCTCGGTGCAGACCAGCAGCACCTACCAGGCCTTCGAGGCCGCCCGGTCCAACTTCGACCGCCTCATGATGCGCATCGACGAGGAGATCGCGAAGGGGATCGAGGCCGGCGAGCAGAGCCGCATCATCCTGACCTGACCTGACGCAGTGCTGAAGTTCCAGCCCTCCGCCTACCGGGCCGAGATCACCGCCGTGCTCGCGCGCCCGCTGGACGTCCTGGTCCGGCGGCGCGTGAACCCCAACTGGATCACCACCGCCGGCGTTCTGGTGAACGTGCTGGCGGGCCTGGCCTTCTTCCTGTTCCACATCCAGCTGGGCGGCGCCCTGGTGCTGCTGGGCGGCTTCGTGGACATCGTGGACGGGCTGGTGGCCAAGCGCGGCGGGATGGTCACGGTCTTCGGCTCGTTCTACGACAGCACCACCGACCGCATCGCCGAGATCTGCGTGATGCTGGGGGTGATGTCGCTGTACCTGGGCAACGAGCCCAACATCGGCGACCCGCGGATGGCGTACGTGGTGTGCGCCGCGCTGGCCGGGTCGCTGATGGTGAGCTACACCCGCGCCAAGGCCGAGTCGCTGGGGATCGACTGCAAGGTGGGGCTGATGCAGCGCGCCGAGCGGATCATCCTGCTGGGCGGCGCCACGCTCTTCTTCGGATCGTGGCACCGCGGCGCGGTGCTGACGTTCGTGATGATCGCCATGGCGGCGCTCACGAACCTGACCGCCATCTACCGCATCTGGTGGGTGGCCCGCTACCTCCGGAATTCCCAACCCGTGCCTTCCGCGCCGGCCCCGGGCCGGAGCGTTCCCGAACCCGTCAACAGGTAGACCCATCGTGCGCACCGACCAGTACGCGCCGCGCCCCGCCGAGGGCCGGCTTGGCATCCTGCTTCCCGGCCTCGGCGCCGTGTCGACCACCTTCATCGCGGGCGTGGAGCTGGCGCGCCGCGGGCTGGCGCGCCCCATCGGCAGCGTGACCCAGTACGGCACCATCCGCCTGGGCAAGCGCACCGAGAACCGCGCGCCGAAGATCAGCGACTTCGTGCCGCTGGCGGGGCTGGACGACATCGTGTTCGGCGCCTGGGACCCGTTCCCGCAGGACGCCTACGAGAGCGCCCTGAACGCCGGCGTGCTGGACCGCCACGAGCACGTGGAGCCCATCAAGGACTTCCTGCAGTCCATCAAGCCCATGCCCGCGGCCTTCGACCAGCGCTACGTGAAGAAGCTGGAGGGGATCAACGTGAAGCCCGGCACGAGCAAGCGTGCCTGGGCCGACGCGCTGCGCGAGGACATCCGCCGCTTCAAGGAGGAGAAGGGGTGCGACCGGCTGGTGATGGTGTGGTGCGGCTCCACCGAGATCTTCATCAAGAAGGGCCCGGCGCACCAGACCATCGAGACCTTCGAGGCGGCGATCGACGCGAACGACGAGTCGATCGCGCCGAGCATGCTGTACGCCTACGCGGCGATCATGGAGGGCGTGGCCTACGCCAACGGCGCGCCGAACCTGTCGGTCGACTTCCCCGCGCTGGTGAAGCTGGCCGAGGACCGCGGGGTGCCGGTGGCCGGCAAGGACTTCAAGACCGGGCAGACGCTGATCAAGACGATCATCGCCCCCGGCCTGAAGGCGCGCATGCTGGGGCTGGACGGCTGGTTCAGCACCAACATCCTGGGCAACCGCGACGGCGAGGTGCTGGACGATCCCGAGTCGTTCAAGACCAAGGAAGAATCCAAGCTCTCGGTGCTGGAGCACATCCTCCAGCCGGGGACGTACCCGGACCTGTACAAGAACTTCTACCACAAGGTCCGCATCAACTACTACCCCCCGCGCGGCGACGCGAAGGAGGGGTGGGACAACATCGACATCCGCGGGTGGCTGGACTACCCGATGCAGATCAAGGTGGATTTCCTCTGCCGCGACAGCATCCTGGCCGCGCCGATCGTGCTCGATCTCGCCCTCTTCCTGGACCTGGCGCAGCGCAGCGGGCTGGGCGGGATCCAGGAGTGGCTCTCGTTCTACCTGAAGAGCCCGATGGCGGCCGAGGGGCTGTACCCGGAGCACGACCTGTTCATCCAGCAGATGAAGCTGAAGAACACGCTCCGCTGGCTGATGGGCGAGGAGCAGATCACGCACCTGGGGCTGGAGTACTACCTCGAGGAGGCCGAGGCGCACGCGGGGGTTTGAGGACCGCGAGGTGCCTGGTGCTGAGTGCTGAGTGCTGAGTGCTGAGTGCTGAGTGCTGAGTGCTGAGTGCTGAGTGCTGAGTTGGACGGCCCTGCTTGCCTTCGGGTGAGCGGGGCCGTCTCTTTTTGCGCGAGCCGGAGATTGGCGGCAATCCCGGCATGCCGCCCCGCTCCCCCGGCGTTTTTCTCGATCTAGATCGATGTCTCCCGACGACTTCCTGACCCTCGCCGCTTCCGCGGAGGCGCAGACGCGCGTGAAGGCGTCGGTGTTCCTCGCGTCCGCGCATCCGGCCGGGAGCGAGGAGGAGGCGCGGGCGATCCTGGCCGCGCGCGAGAGGGCGATGTGGGACGCCACGCACCACTGCAGCGCGTGGAAGCTGCGCGGCGGCATCTCGCGCGCGAACGACGCGGGCGAGCCGAACGGGAGCGCGGGGGCGCCGATCCTGGCGGCGATCGAGGGCGCGGGGCTCACCGACGTGATCGTGATCGTCACGCGCTGGTACGGGGGAACCAGGCTGGGCGTGGGCGGCCTCGTCCGCGCGTACGGCGAGGCGGCGGCGCTGGCGATCGAGGCTGCGCCGCGGCGCGTGGGCACGCTCGCGGTGCGGCTGCGCGTGCGCTACCCGTACGCGCACACGGCGGCGGTGATGCGCGTGCTGGAGCGTGCCGGCGCGGCCGAGGTGGAGCACGGCTACGCGGAGTCGGGGGATGCGGGGATCGCGGAGTTCAGCGTCCCCACGCAGGCCGCGGCGTTCGTGCGCGACGAGCTGCGCGAGGCCACGGCGGGGGCGCTGGCGCCGGAGCCCATCGGCCCGCGCGTGCTGTACCGGAACGCGGATGCCTGATCGGCGTATTCATCGGCACACGCGCCGCGGCAGGGTCCGCCACGGCGCAGAATCTCCCGGCGCCCCGCGCCTTTCCTGTCCGAACCGCCGGCCCCGCGAACTCGCCGCGGGCGCTGTCCCACGAGGTCGATGAGATGGATGGAGCCGTGTTAGCCGATCCGATCATGGAGCGCCTGCGCCGGCGTTATCCCATGTATCACGAAACGGCCTACCTCTTCATCCTCGCGGCGCTCCACTTCACCATCCAGCGCCTCGGCGAGGCGCGCCACATCACCGGCCGCGAGCTGGTGCTGGGATGCCGCGACCTGGCGCTGGAGCGCTACGGACCCATGGCGCGCAGCGTGCTCGACTACTGGGGGATCCGCGAGACGCGCGACTTCGGCGAGATCGTGTTCGCGCTGGTGGAGCTGGGGATCCTGGTGAAGCAGGAGGGCGATTCGCTGGACGACTTCGACGGCGTGTTCTGCTTCGCCGACGCGTTCGAGCAGAACTACCCCTGGGCCTGCCCGCCGCGCATCGAGGGCGCCTGATCCGTCTCGGGACGGGCCTTGGAACACGCCTTGCGGCGCCGAGTGGCCGTGTCCGACGAGCGGGGCGTGAGGGCACGCCCGGGAGAGTAGACCGACGAGGGGAGGGGACGCCATGCCGGACGAACGTGAGTTTCCGCAGTGCCTGAAGTGCAAGCAGGGGCTCCTGCTGCCGCTGTCCGACTACGGACGCGACGGCGCGCCGATCACCTACAAGGCCTGGGTCTGCACCAACCCCGACTGCGGCTTCAACATCCGCATCGACAACGGCGAGATCAGCTACGGCCGCACCATCGGGCAGAGCTTCAAGTAGCGCAGTAGATTCCGCGCAGACCCGCGCGCAGTGCCCACGGCGGAGCCTCCGCCGTGGGCCTCGCGCTTCCGGACCCCGCCCGCCCATGCCGAACCGGCAGCCCGCTCCGAAGTCTTCTTCTCCCGACCGCGCCTTCTTCGAGCGCGAGACTGTTCCCGTGCTCACCGCGGACGAAATGCGCGCGTGGGACCGGCGCGCCATCGACCGCACCGGCGTCCCCGAGCGCGTGCTGATGGAGAGCGCCGGCCGCGGCGTCGCCACCGTCATCCAGCGCCTGCATCCGGAAGGCCGCGTCCTCGTCGTCTGCGGGAGCGGGAACAACGGGGGAGACGGACTGGTCGCCGCGCGGACGCTGCGCGCGTGGGGGCGTGACGCGCAGGTGCTCGCCGTCGGCAGCCGCCCGCCCGACGACGTGCTGCGCCACGGGTGGGAGATGGAGATCGCCTCGCTCGACGAGCTGGACGCCGCGATCGCCTCGGCCGGCGTGCTGGTGGATGCGCTGCTGGGGACGGGCTCCACCGGCGCGCCTCGTCCGCCGTACGACCAAGTGATCCGGGCGATGAACGGGGCGGGGAAGCCGGTCGTCGCCGTCGACGGACCGTCGGGGATCGACTTCACCACCGGCGCGGCGGCGGGCGAGGTCGTGCACGCCGGCGTGACGGTGACGTTCGGCGCGCCCAAGCGCGGGCTCCTCCTCTTCCCCGGCCGCGCGCACGCGGGACGGATCGTGTGCGTGGAGATCGGGTTCGACCCGCTCGCGGACGGCTTCGGCGCGCAGCTCATCACCCCCGCGTGGGCCGCCGCGCATCTCCCGCCCGTGCCGCCGAACGCGCACAAGGGGCAGATGGGGCGCGTGGTGATCGTCGCCGGGCGCGCGGGGATGGCGGGCGCCTCCGTGCTCGCGGGGATGGGCGCGCTGCGCGCGGGGGCGGGGATGGCCGTGCTCGTCGCCCCCGACGCGAACCGCGCCATCATCCAGACCGCCATCCCCGAAGCGCTGTACGAGGACCGGGAGACGGTGGACGGCGAGGTCTTCGCGCAGGCCGGCGCAATCGTCGCCGGGCCGGGGATGGGGACGGACGACGGCGCGCTCGCCCTGCTGCGGAAGATCGCCGCCGCGGCCGATTGCCCGCTGCTGCTGGACGCGGACGCGACGACGCTTCTCGCGCGGAATCCCGGTCTCCGGGACGAGATCCGCCAGCCGCTAATCCTCACCCCGCACCCCGGCGAAGCGTCGCGCCTGCTCGGCCGGGCGACGAAGGACATCACCGCTGACCCGTTCGCCGCGGCGGCGGAGATGGCGGAGCGTTATCGATGCACGGTGCTGCTGAAGGGCGCGCCCTCGCTCGTCGCGTCGCCGGGAGATGCGGCGCTGGTGAGCGTTTCCGGCCACAGCGGCATCGCCACCGGCGGGATGGGCGACACGCTGAGCGGCGTCACCGGCGCGTTCCTCGCCCTCTGCCGCGATCCGCGCACCGCCGCCGGTCTCGGCCTCTGGTACTGCGGCCGCGCGGCGGAGATCGCCGGTCGCGGTCGCGGCCTCATCCCCCGCGACGTGGCCGGCGCCGTGCCGGACGCGCTGCTGGAATCCCCCTCCCCCGAAAGCGAGCTCGGCATCGCCGGGCTGACGCTGGACCTGCACGCGGCGTACTGATCGCCGTACCTCACGCGGAAACGCGGCGAGATCTGAGCCGATCGCACTTCGCGTCTCCGCGTCTCCGCGTGAGTCCATCGATGCCCGCCGCGCGCGCTTCACACCGAGCGACGATCACGGTCGATGCGCGTTGACACACCACCTCCCGAACCCTACGTTCCGCCCGCTTTCCCGCTGCATTTCTCCAACGAAACCAACGCGTTCCGGGCAGATATCCGATGTCGACCATCCAGCAGGTCCGCGCCCGCGAGATCCTCGACTCGCGCGGCAACCCCACCGTCGAGGCGGACGTCGTCCTGGCCTCGGGCGCCGTGGGCCGCGCCGCCGTTCCCAGCGGCGCCAGCACCGGTGAGCACGAGGCCGTGGAGCTGCGCGACGGCGACAAGGGGCGCTACGGGGGCAAGGGCGTGCGCGACGCCGTCGAGAACGCGAACGGCGAGATCGCCGACGCGCTGGCCGGCCGCGACGCGTACGACCAGGTGGGGCTGGACCGCGCGATGATCGAGCTGGACGGCACCCCCAACAAGGGGCGGCTGGGGGCGAACGCCATCCTCGCCGTCTCCCTGGCCGCCGCCCGCGCCGCCGCCGCCGACTGCGGCCTCCCGCTCTACCGCTACCTGGGCGGCCCGCTGGCGAACGTCCTTCCCGTTCCCATGATGAACATCCTGAACGGCGGGGCGCACGCGGCCAACAACGTGGACTTCCAGGAGTTCATGGTGATGCCCGTGGGCGCCACGACCTTCAGCGAGGGACTGCGGGTGGGCGTGGAGATTTTCCACTCGCTGAAGAAGGTGCTGGCCGGGCAGAAGAAGGGGACCAACGTGGGCGACGAGGGCGGCTTCGCGCCGGACCTGGCCACCAACGAGGAAGCGCTGGAGGTGATCCTCCAGGCCGTCGACCAGGCGGGATACCGCGCGGGCGAGGATGTCGTCCTGGCGCTGGACGTGGCCGCGAGCGAGCTGTACCGCGAAGGCGCGTACGTCTTCCACAAGAGCACGGGCGAGAGGAAGACGGCGGCGGAGATGGTCGAGTTCTACCGCCACTGGACGGAAGCCTACCCCATCCGCTCCATCGAGGACGGGCTGGCCGAGGACGACTGGGACGGGTGGAAGCAGCTCACGGTCGCGCTGGGCGGCACCACCCAGCTGGTGGGCGATGACCTGTTCGTGACCAACACCGAGCGGCTGTCGCGCGGCATCGGGCAGGGCGTGGCGAACGCCATCCTGGTGAAGGTGAACCAGATCGGCACGCTGACCGAGACGCTGGAGTCCATCGAGATGGCGCGCAAGGCCGGCTACAACGCGGTGATGAGCCACCGCTCGGGCGAGACCGAGGACACCTTCATCGCCGACCTGGCGGTGGCCACCGGCGTGGGGCAGATCAAGACGGGCAGCGCCAGCCGCACCGACCGCGTGGCCAAGTACAACCAGCTCCTGCGGATCGAGGAGGAGCTGGGCGCGGCCGCGCGCTACCCGGGCAAGAGCCTGTGGCGGTGAGGCCGCGCGGACGGCACCTGCTGGCGGGCGCCGTCCTGGCGGTGGCGCTGTACTACGCCGTGTGGGGCGGCGAGTTCTCGGCGTTCGACCTGGGGCGCGTGCAGCGCCAGCGGCAGGCGGCGCAGGACTCGGTGGCCCTCATCCGTCGCGAGGCCGACTCGCTGCGCGTGCAGGCGAAGAAGCTGGAGAGCGACCCGGCCACCGTGGAGCGCGTGGCCCGCGAGCGTTTCGGGATGATCCGGGACGGCGAGACGCTGTACCGCTTCGTCCCCGCGGACTCGCCCGCGGTGGCCGCCAAGCCTTGACCCGGGGCGGCCAAAGGCTTAAATTCGTTGCTCTGTCGCGGGGTGGAGCAGCCTGGTAGCTCGTCGGGCTCATAACCCGAAGGTCGCGGGTTCGAATCCCGCCCCCGCTACTCTCGCGAAGGCCGGTCCTCGGGCCGGCCTTCTGCGTGGCAGGGTAGCTCAGCCGGTTAGAGCGTACGACTCATAATCGTAAGGTCGGGGGTTCGAGTCCCCCCCCTGCTACTGCCAAGTGAAGGCCCCGCAGCGTTTACGCCGCGGGGCCTTTGCCGTCTGGCATAACAGTCACGACGGACCGCGACGTCTTGAGCCGGAATTCGAATTCTACTTCGCTCGGAAGGGTCCGCGCGGGAAGGCAGCGTAGCCGCCGCTCTTCCTTCGCCAGCACTCAGGGACAGACGTACACGCAGGATTCCTGCTGGCAGTTCGTCTGGCAGGTGTCGCAGGTGACGTTGCAAGTGGCGTTGCAGGTGCCATAGCACGAGTTGCCGGTGCAGTTGCAACTCCAGTCGCAGGTGCCGTTGCAGCTGGCGTCGCAGGTACCGCCGACGCTGTTGTCGCAGCCGGGGTCGCAACTGATGCCGCAGGTGCCGCCGCCGGAGCAGAGGCACGTGTCGAAGAGCGTTCGAGCGAGCCCCTGTACGGTTCCGCGCCGCGCACCCTCGGACGGATTCGTATCGAACGATTCGACGGCGAGGTGGTCCAGATCGAGCTTCAGCTTGCGCATGGTGTCTCCCGGAGAGCATGGGTTGCCGCAGCCGCAGCCGGCCTTTGCCGACCCGGTACACACAGTCTACGCTGACACACCCATACTGTCTACGCCAATCTCTTCGATTTGCCCCTCTCTTCTACGGACACGAGGAGTTGCAGACTCCGTAGGGGAATGATCCCGGTCGCCAGAACCACGGGAGGGCGGTGCTTCGATGCGCCGCCTCTTTATCGTCATCACATTGCGAGGGATCAGCGTCTCGGGTCGTAGCAGTCACCAGCGGCGGCCGCAGGCGGTCTCGCGCTCCCAGCCGATGGCTGGATAGCCGGGTAACCGGAGAAGTCGATCGTCCCAGCGCTGGCGCGGAGGTGATGCGGCGCGCCCGTTCCGCGTCAAATCTGGCGGGGTGGAGCGGTGGCCCGTATTTTCCCGTCCACTTCCGTAGGGTCCCATCCCAAGAGGAGCGAAGCGTGGTTCTCTGCCGAAAGTGCGCCCACACCGTCACTGCGGCCATGCTGAGCTGCCCGCGCTGCGGGTACTCGCTTCCGTACTGGCGCTCGCGCCGGTGGCGCATCCGGATGAACCTGGCCGGCGCCACCCACGGCAAGACGTGCCCGCGCTGCCAGCGGCCCACCACCCGCCGCCCCTCGCCGGCGTGGGTGAAGCCGATCCGGCTGGCGACCGGGCACCGCTGCAGCTACCGCAACTGCGACGGGTGCGGATGGCACGGCGTGGCCTTCCACGCCCGCACGGTGACGCGCCAGCGGCGGCCGGCGTAGCGAGATCCATCGGTCGACGGACGAAGAAGCGGGGCCGCCGGATCGTTCCGGCGGCCCCGCTGTCGATCTTTCATCCCCCCAACGGCCTCACTCGGGAAGGCGCACGTTCAGGATCGAGCGCTGCTGGCCGGCCTGCACCTGCAGCGACACGATGTCGCCCGCGCGCTTGCGGGCCATCGCCGCGCGGAAGGCGGCGACGTCGTTCACCGCCTGCCCGTCCACCGCCACAATGCGCATCCCCTCCTGCAGCCCGCCGCGTGCGCCGGGGCCGTACGGCTGCACGTCGGTGACCACCAGGCCCCCGGCGGTGGTGTACCCCAGCCGGCGCGCCACGTCGGCGGTGAGCGGACCCACGGCCACGCCCAGCTTCCCGCCCTCGGCATCGGGCGCGGCGGCGGGCCGGTCGTCCTGGGCCACGCGCCGGGTGGAGTCGGTCTGCGCCTGGATCAGCGTGACCTTCAGCTGCCGGCGCTGGCCGTAGCGGATCACGTCCAGCGTCACCTGGTCGCCCGGGTGGTAGCCGGCGATCACGCGCTGGAACTGGCCCACGCGCTGGATCGGCTTCCCGTCCACCGCCACGATCACGTCGCCCTGCCGCATCCCGGCGCGCTCGGCGGGGGAGCTGGGGGTGAAGTCCTGCGCCACCACGCCCTGGATGCGCTCGAGCCGGAAGACCTCGGCGTCCTCGGGGGTGACCTCGGTGATCTGCACGCCCAGCGCGGGGCGGCGCACCTCGTGGTAACGGATCAGGTCGTCGGAGATGCGGCGCGCCAGGTCCACCGGCACCGCGAACCCGTACCCCGAGTAGAACCCGGTGCGCGAGGCGATGGCCGAGTTCACGCCCACCACCTCGCCGCGCAGGTTCACCAGCGGCCCGCCGGAGTTGCCGGGGTTGATGGGGGCGTCGGTCTGGATGAAGTCCTCGATGGCCCAGCGGCTCCCCGACGTCTGGCCGATGATCCCCAGCCCGCGCCCCTTGGCGCTGATGATCCCCGAGGTGACCGTGGTGCCCAGGTCCAGCGGGTTGCCGATGGCCAGCACCCACTCGCCGATGCGCGCGTTCTCCGAGCTTCCCAGCCGCACCGTGGGCAGCCCCGACGCCGAGACCTTGATCACCGCGATGTCGGTCAGCGGGTCGCGGCCCACCACGGTGGCGTGAAGGTGCCGGTTGTCCTGCAGCACCACGTCGATCTTGTCGGCCCCCTCCACCACATGGTTGTTGGTGAGGATGTAGCCATCGGGCGAGATGATGAAGCCGGAGCCGCGCGACTCCTGCGGCGCGTTCTGGTCGGGGCGGATTCCCGGGAACATGCGCCGGAACTCCTCGGGGATCTGGCTGTCCTCGTCGCCGCCTCCGCCCCTGCGCGGCTCGCGCTCGGTGTCGATCGACACCACCGCCGGCGTCACCGACTCGGCGATGGAGATGAAGGCGTCGCTCAGGTCGGCCACCGGCTTCACGTCGGAGCGGCTGGGCGCCTCCTGCAGGAACGCCGCGGCGTGCCCGCCGGGGGTAAGGTTCAGCCCGGATGCCAGCAGCACGCCGCCGGTGAAGGCCACGGCGGTGGCGGCGATCAGCGTGAGCTTGGTGCGAACGGGATCGGGCATGGGGTCTTTCGGGTTGAGCGGTCTCGATGATTCGTGCGCGGCGCATTGCACCGCATCTAAACTGCTCGCGGCGGCGCAAGCGCGGTAGGGGGCCCCATTAGCGGAGGATTAGCCGGGCTAAGAAATTAGCCGGACTCGCTGCCTCCGATCCGGGCAGATACGCGTCGTTCGACCACGACATCCCTCGATCTCACGCGGAGACGCGGAGACGCGGGGAATTCGTCACGGCGCGCAGTTCTCCGCGACTCCGCGTCTCCGCGTGAGAAATCACCGTTGGGCAGACGCGGAGATGGATGGACTTACGTCCGCATGGAATCTCCCGTACTTCCGTACTCTCGTACTGAAGAAAACCGGCCCCGCCTCCCAACCCGGGAAGCGGGGCCGATCTCCATCACCCGCGCGAGGACGGATTACTTGTTGTCGTCCACGATCTCGTAGTCCGCCTCGACCACGTCGTCCTGCGGGCGGGCGCCGGCCTGCGACGTCGCGTCGCCCTCGAAGCCCGCGCCGGCGGTGGCGCCGCCGCTGAAGCCCGCGTCGGCGCCGCCCTGCGCGCCGGCCGCCTGCTGCGCGGCGTAGATCTGCGCGCCGGCCGCGCTGTAGGCCTGCTGAAGCGCCTCGGTGGCGCTGCGCACCTCGCCCACGTCGTCCTGCTTCAGCGCCTTGCGCGCGCGCTCCAGCGCCTCGTCGAGCGAGGTGCGGGTGGGCTGGTCGAGCTTCTCCTCCCACTCCTTCTTGTTCTTCTCCACCTCGTAGACCATCGAGTCCAGGCGGTTGCGCGACTCCACCTGCTCGCGCCGCTGCTTGTCCTCGCCGGCGTGGCTCTCGGCGTCCTTCACCATCCGGTCGATCTCGCCCTCCGACAGCCCGCTGCTGGCCTCGATGCGGATCTTCTGCTCCTTGCCGGTGGCGCGGTCCTTGGCCGACACGTGCAGGATGCCGTTGGCGTCGATGTCGAACGTGACCTCCACCTGCGGCATCCCGCGCGGCGCCGGCGGCAGGCCGGCGAGCTGGAACTTGCCGATGGTCTTGTTATACATGGCCAGCTCGCGCTCGCCCTGCAGCACGTGGATCTCCACCGTGCTCTGGTTGTCCTCGGCGGTCGAGAACACCTCGCTCTTCTTGGTGGGGATGGTGGTGTTGCGCTCGATGAGCTTGGTGAACACCCCGCCCAGCGTCTCGATGCCCAGCGACAGCGGCGTCACGTCCAGCAGCAGCACGTCCTTCACGTCGCCGGCCAGCACGCCGCCCTGGATGGCCGCGCCCACCGCCACCACCTCGTCGGGGTTCACGCCGCGGTGCGGGTCCTTGCCGAAGAACTTCTTCACCTCTTCCTGGATGCGGGGGATGCGGGTGCTCCCGCCCACCAGGATGACCTCGTCGATGTCGCCCGGCTTCAGCCCCGCGTCGTCCAGCGCCTTCTGCATGGGGGGGATGGTGCGCTGCACCAGGTCGTCCACCAGCTGCTCGAAGCGGGCGCGGGTGAGCGTCACGTTCAGGTGCTTGGGCCCCTCCTGCGTGGCGGTGATGAAGGGCAGGTTGATGTCGGTCGACGCGGTGGTCGACAGCTCCATCTTGGCCTTCTCCGCCGCCTCCTTCAGGCGCTGCAGCGCCATGGGGTCCTTGGACAGGTCGATCCCCTGGTCCTTCTTGAACTCCTCCACCAGCCACTCGATGATGCGCTGGTCGAAGTCGTCGCCGCCCAGGTGCGTGTCGCCGTTGGTGGCCTTCACCTCGAACACGCCCTCGCCCAGCTCCAGGATCGAGATGTCGTAGGTGCCGCCGCCCAGGTCGTACACGGCGATCTTCTCGTCCTTCTTCTTGTCCAGCCCGTACGCAAGCGCGGCCGCGGTGGGCTCGTTGATGATGCGCAGCACTTCGAGGCCGGCGATCTTGCCGGCGTCCTTGGTGGCCTGCCGCTGTGCGTCGTTGAAGTACGCGGGAACGGTGACCACGGCCTGCGTGACCGTCTGCCCCAGGTAGTCCTCGGCGGTCTGCTTCATCTTCTGCAGGATCATCGCCGAGATCTCGGGCGGGGAGAAGGTCTTGTCGCCCGCGTTGGGCACCTTCACCATCGCCAGCCCGTTGGGGCCGCTGACGACCTCGTAGGGGACGATCTTCTCCTCGCTCTTCACCTCGGACTCCTTGCGTCCCATGAAGCGCTTGATGGAGAAGAGGGTGTTCTTGGGGTTCGTGATCGCCTGGCGGCGCGCCACCTGCCCCACCAGCCGCTCGCCGTCCTTGGTGAACGCCACCACCGACGGGGTGGTGCGCCCGCCCTCGGCGTTGGGGATGACGACGGGGTCGCCGCCTTCCATCACGGCGACCACGGAGTTGGTGGTACCCAGGTCGATCCCAATGACCTTGGCCATGGGTTCTCCTTCGGATTGTCGGATTCGCGGTTGAAGTGCGCCCGCGGGCAATCTCATCCCCCGGGCGCGGAATTGCTGCCCGGGTGAAGAGCAACGCATATGCCAAGTGTTTGTGCCCGTTTTCCTGCGATTCCGACAGTTCCGCACCCCGCCACCCGCCATTTCGGCGGTGCCTCCGCCGCCCCGGTCCGGAACGGCGAGCGGCGCCCCCGTCCGAAGGCGCCGCTCTGATCTCCATCGTTGTCGATGCCATCACTCTCGCCGCATCAGTTCCCCGGATACAGGTTGTGCTCCGGGTCGAGCCAGCGGACGTAGAAGGTGTCCTCGAAGAGAAATCCGTGAACCCTGCCGTGCGCGTTCGCCGAAAGCGCGAACTGCCAGGCGATCTCGTCCGCGCGTACACCGCGGATCCCGAATCCCGGCACGGCAACGCGCGGGTCGCTGAAGTCAATCGGGTGGACGCGGAGCGTCCCGGACCGCCGGGCGCGGAACTCTTCGGCCGAGAGGGAGGACAACTCGTGGAGCCGCTTCAGCAGCAGGTGGAAATACCCGGCTCCGCATCGGGCGAGGCTGAAGGCGGGATGCGTAGTGTCCAGGTAGCGGAACGAGAACCGGAGGCGCTCCGGCTCTACCATGCGCACGAGCTCCAGCCGCCGGCGCATGTCAGGCGGCCTCCGCGAGCTGGCGGAAGTATTCACGCATCTCGGCCTCGTCGAGCTCCACCTCGCAGGGGTCGGCGAGATCGAACCCGTGGTGCGCGCTCGCCCACGGGGACTCCCGGTGCGTCATCGAGCCGAGCTGATACTCGTCGAGCGAGCCGTACTGCTCGACGACGTTGCGGAGGAGCGGCTCGAGCGCCGCGGGAATCTCGGGCGCGGCGCCCAAGGCGATGTCGCGGATGCCGAACGGCTTGAACTTCCAGTAAAGACGGGGGATGGCGGGCCCGGTCATCCACGCCTGGAACTTCTCGGGGAAGAGGGGCTCGTCGTGCAGGGCCAGGTGCCAGGCCTGCGCGTAGTAGAGCAGCGCCTGCAGCTTCAGGTTGTTCACCGGCTCGCCGCGCTGGTGGGCGAGCGCGATCAGGTAGTCGGCGACGGCGTCCGCGCTGGTCATCGTTCCACCGGATTGAAGATGAACGAAGGAGCGGAAGGGAGGGCGAATCCTAATCACCCGCCCGGCGGCGGTCAAGACGCGCCGTCGCGTGCAGCCGGAAGCGGCCACCGGCGGCACATCCAGCGTTGACGGTGGCGCCGCCCGCGGCTATCGTGCCGCCCTCACCCGCAACCGAGGACGCATGACGCACCCGGCCCCCATCCACGACACGGTCCACTTCCTCCGCGAGCGCATCACCCGCGCGCCGCACGCCGTGCTGGTGCTGGGCAGCGGGCTGGGCGGGCTGGCGGACGAGATCGAGGACCCGGTCGCCATCCCCTTCGACCAGATCCCCGGCTTCCCGCGGCGGACGCAGGAGCTGGCCGGGCACGCGGGGCGCCTGGTCGCCGGGCGGCTGGAGGGCGTGGAGGTGGCGGCCATGCAGGGGCGCTTCCACCTGTACGAGGGGTGGTCGCCGGCGGACGTGGCGCTTCCCGTGCGCGCCCTCGCCGCGCTGGGCGCGGAGGTGATGCTGCTGACCAACGCCGCCGGCGGGCTGCGGCCGGGGATGCAGCCGGGCGACCTGATGCTCATGGCCGACCACATCAACCTGATGTGGAAGAACCCGCTGGCCGGGCAGGTGGTTCCCGGCGAGCAGCGCTTTCCCGACATGTCGGACCCGTACGACCGCGGCTTCCGCGCCGAGGCCGAGGCCGCCGCGCTGGAGCTCGGCATCCCCATCACCCAGGGGGTGTACGCGGCGCTGCTGGGGCCCAGCTACGAGACGCCGGCGGAGATCCGCATGCTGGGCCGCCTGGGCGCCGACGCGGTGGGGATGTCGACCGTGCCCGAGGTGCTGGTGGCGCGGGCGATGGGGATGAAGTGCCTGGGGATCTCGTGCATCACCAACCTGGCCGCGGGGCTGGGCGGCGCCGTGCTGAGCCACGACGAGGTGATGGAGGTGGGCGCGCGCGTCCGCGACCGCCTGGCCGCCCTGGTCCGCGGGGTGCTGCCGCGCGTGGCCGGGCTGAACCTGGCAAGCGAGGCCGCGGCGTAGCGGGATCTCCATCCCGTCGCCCTCCCCGCCGTCCGTCCGTTCGCGGCGGCGCGAAGAGTTGGGCCGCAACGACTTCCCCCCGCATCACCACTCTGGCGTCCGGCGGCGCGCGGCGGCAGATTGCGATTGTGCGCCGCATCTCCCGCCCGGCGCAGCCGCAAACTTTCCCGCCGTACCATCCGTAGCGGTGCCCGACGCCTCGTTCCGCGTCCATCGCCGACCACCGGATATCGCGAGATCCCGATGATTCCTGGAGAGCTTCTGGGCCTGACCGCCATTGTCATCGGCGGGCTGGCCATCCTCATCCCCATTGCCGGCCTCACCGCCCGCGTGGCGCTGAAACCGATCGTGGAGGCCATGGCGCGCTACCGCGAGCTGAAGGGCACCGAGGACACCGTCGACCTGCTGGAGCGCCGCATCGGCCTGATCGAGCAGCAGCTGGATGGGGTGGACCGGTCGCTGCGCGTGCTGGTGGAGGATGCCGACTTCCGCCGCCGGCTCGAAGCCACCTCCCCCGCGGCCGCAGCGGCGCTCCCGTCTTCGTCGTCTCCCGAGCGAGTGGCGTAGGCGATGGCGGACCCGCAGCTCCGGTCGAAGCGGCTGCGCAGGCTGGGGCGCGGCGCCGCGGTGGGGCTGGCGACCTCGGTGCTCGTCCTGGCGCTGCGCGGCACCTCGCTGATGCGCCAGTCGGAGGGCGCGGTATACGACGCCATGACGCGCACGCTGGCCGACCCGTCGCGCGCGTCGAAGGACATCGTCATCGCCGCGATCGACGACCGCAGCCTGGCCGAGCTGGCGCCGAGCGTGGGCAGGTGGCCCTGGCCGCGCAGCGCGCACGCCGAGGCGCTGCGCTTCCTGAACTACGCCGGCGCGAAGCTGGTCGTCTACGACGTTCAGTTCCCCGAGGCCGACCTGGATGCGGCCAGCGACTCGGACTTCGCGGAGGCGATGGCGGAGGCGGGGAACGCGGTGCTGCCGATGGCGCTGGCGCCGGAGCGCCCGTCGTCGGAAGGGGTCCGCGCCGGCGCGTCGGGCGAGGCTGAAACGGAGCGGTTCGCGCTGCGGGTGCGCGGGCGACTCCGTCCCGCCGAGCAGGCATTCGAGCTGGCGCCGACGCCGCTGCTGGCCCGCGGCGCCGCCGGGATCGGCTCGATCGCGCTGAACCAGGGCGCGGTGGGCGCCACCGTGCGCCACGAGCGGCTGGTGTGGCGCCACGGCGGACGCCTCTACCCGTCGCTCGCGTACGCGGCGGCGCGGCTGGCCGATTCGGCGCGCTACGGCGGTCCGCTCGTGCTGGGTGCGGACCGGCTGGCGGCGCGCGAGCGGCCGGACGGGCGGGGGACGGCGGTGCCGCTGGACGCGGGGGAGATGCTGCTGCGCTGGCGCGGCCCCTTCGCGCGGCAGACGTACCCCGTGTACTCGTACTCGCGGCTGGTGCTGTCGTACGAGGACGTCTTCCACGGCCGCCCGCCCGCGATCCCCCCGGCGGAGCTGAAGGGGAAGATCGTGCTGGTGGCGGTGACGTCGAGCGGGCTGTACGACCTGCGCCGCACACCGTTCGGGGGCACGGAGCCGGGGGTGATGATCCACGCCACCGCGCTCGACAACCTGCTCCGCGGCGACTTCATGCGCCGCGCGGACGCGTCGTGGAACTGGCTCGGCGTGGTGGCGGCCGCGATGGCCACGGCGATCGCGGTGGCGGTGGTGGGCTCGGCGGTGTGGGGGACGCTGGCCGCGGGGCTTCTCCTCCTCTTCGCCGTCGGCGCCAGCGCGCTGGCCTTCGCCGGCGGCGTGTGGCTGGATGCGGCGGCCCCCGCGCTGGGCGGCGCGCTGGCGTACGCGGGGGCGATGGCGATGAACTACGTGACCGAGGGGCGCGAGCGGCGCCGCGTGCGCGACATGTTCAGCCGCTTCGTGGACCCGCACGTGGTGGGCCGGCTGGCGGACGCCGGCGAGTCGCTGAAGCTGGGCGGGCAGCGCGTTCCGCTCACCATCCTGTTCAGCGACATCCGCGGCTTCACTTCGCTTTCCGAGCGGCTTCCCGCCGAGACGGTGGTGGCCACGCTTAACGAGTACCTGGGGGCGATGACCGACATCGTGTTCAGGCACGGGGGGACGATCGACAAGTTCATCGGCGACGCGGTGATGGCGTTCTGGGGCGCCCCGCTTCCCGCGGCGGACCACGCGCGGCGCGCGGCCGACTGCGCGCTGGAGATGATCGAGACGCTGGAGCGGCTGAACCGCGGGTGGGCGGCCGACGGGCGGGGTGCCGGGCTGGCCATCGGCATCGGCATCAACACCGGCGAGGCGGTGGTGGGGATGATCGGCTCGCTGAAGCACAAGCTGGACTACACCGCCATCGGCGACGCGGTGAACCTGGCCAGCCGGCTGGAGTCGCTGAACAAGGACATGGGGACCACCATCATCATCAGCGACGCCGTTCGTACCTATCTCGGCGACGGCTACGACGCGGCGCCGCTGCGGGAGGTTCACGTGAAGGGAAAGGAGCAGGCCGTGCTCGTTCACGAACTGAAGGGCCGCCGCCGCGCGGCACCCGCGACCCTGCCCGGAGCCGCGAAGGCGGTGGTGACGGCGGGGCTCGCCGCTCTGCTGCTGGCGCTGGCGCCGCACGACGCCGCCGCGCAGGGCAAGCAGCGGTGGACCGACCGCGTGTACCAGCCCGGGCGCTGGCAGCGCGGACAGCTGGTGGCCATGAGCGTCACCAATCCCGCCGCGGCGGACTCGCTGGCCCTGGTCGCGCAGGTGGAGGGGTACGCCAAGGCGCCGCGCTGGCGCGCCGAGGTGCGCCGCGTGGGCGCCAACGGGCAGCTGGGCGAGCCGCTGGTGCTGGTGGCAGAGCGCAACCGCGTGCAGGTGGTCACCGGCGTGGCCGCCGCGCCGCTGGAGCAGAACGCGGCCAAGGACGACCCGCTGGTGCAGGCGGTGGTGGCGCAGTTCGACGCGGCCGGCGCGCTGAGGCAGCCCGGCGCGGGGCGGATCGTGCAGCGCGCCGCGGGAAAGGTGGCGCGGGTGATGGTGCGCCGCCCCGCGCTGCAGAGCGACTTCCCCGACGCGCTGCTGGCCATGAGCCGCGGCCGGCGGACGATGAACGACCTGGTGCAGCGGACCACGGGGAACGTGGCCGCGAACCGGACCGCCAGCCTGGCGCCCACGGCCGGGGCGCGCGGCGTGACGGTGCAGACGCCGTCGGGCTCCATCAACGTCACCCCGGATCCCGCCGCCGTCGCGGCGATGGACCGGCGCACCACCGACGCGGTGGCGATCGACGACTTCGTGCGCCAGGGACACCTGGAGCAGCCGGTTCCCGTGAAGGAGGACACGCAATGAGACGCGCGATTCTCATCTCCGCCGCGGTCGTCCTGGCGATTCCCGCCGTGGGGACGCCGGGCGCCGCGCAGCGCGGGGTGCTGGGCTCGGTCCGGCGCGCGGCACAGGGCGCGGCCGTGGGCTCGTTCGCCATCGGGCTGGACAAGGAGCGCGAGATCGGGCGCGGCGTGGCGGCCACCGTGGCCGGGCGCTGGCACGTGGTGAACGACGCCGCGCTGAACGACTACGTGAACAGCGTCGGCACGGTGGTGGCCCAGCAGTCGCCGCGCTTCACCGAGCTCCCCTTCCGCTTCGCGGTGCTGGACACGGACGAGATCAACGCCTTCGCCACCCCCGGCGGCTACGTGTTCGTTACGCGCGGCGCGCTGGAGCTGATGGAGAGCGAGGCGGAGCTGGCCGGCGTCCTGGCGCACGAGGTGGCGCACGTGGACCGCAAGCACGTGCTGGAGCAGCTGCGCAAGCAGAACATGCTGCAGGGCGCGCAGAGCGAGGCGGACCTGAACGGGTTCCTGCTGGACCAGGCGGTGGGCCGGCTCACCAGCGTGATCTTCACCGGGCTGGGGCGCGGCGACGAACTGGAGAGCGACTCGATCGGGATGATCTACGCAGCGGCCTCGGGCTACCGTCCCGACGGGCTGGTGACGTTCGTCCGCAAGCTGCAGCAGAACGAGACCAATCCGCGCCGCGGCCGCTTCCTGGCGGAGATGAAGGCGACGCACCCAGCCGCTTCCGAGCGTGTCACCGCGCTGGAGCGGCAGGCCGCCGCCGCCCACCTGGACCCCGGCAGCGGCCAGCTGCTGGCGGACCGCTTCCGCCGCTTCGTCCGGCGCCGGTAGGGACGAACCGGAGGATTCCACGCAGAAAAGCAGGGCAGCGGAGAGAACTCCTCCGCTGCCCTGCTTTTTCGTGTAACCCTGCGTTTAGAGGCCCGGGCCCGCGACCATGTGGTTCAGCGGTCCGTGTCCGCCGCCGAAGCCCGGCGCGGCGGCGATGGCGCGCTGCACGTACTCGAGCGCGTCCTCCACCGCGCGGGCGAGGGGGCGGCCGTGCGCCAGCCCCGCGGCGGCGGCGGCGGAAAGGGTGCAGCCGGTGCCGTGCGTGTTGCGCGTCGCCAGCTTGGGGCGGCGCCAGGTGTGCCACTCGCGCCCGTCGAAGAGCACGTCCACCAGCTCGTCGGCGCGGAGGTGGCCGCCCTTCAGCAGCGCGGCCTTCGCACCCATCTCCACCAGCGCCTCGGCGGCGCGGCGCATGGCGGGCTCGTCCTCCACCGGCGCGCCGACCAGGATCGCCGCCTCGTCCAGGTTGGGGGTGACGAGGGTGGCGAGCGGGATCAGCTCCTCCACGATGGTCCGCTCGGCGTCCGCGTCCAGCAGCCGGTCGCCGCTGGTGGCCACCATCACCGGGTCCAGCACGTAGTTCGGGAGATGGTGTTCGCGGATGGATTCGGCGACGGCGCGGACGAGGGCGGCGGTGGCGAGCATCCCCGTCTTGCAGGCGGCGGGCGGAAGGTCGGTCGCGACTGCGCGGATCTGCGCCTGGACGACGTCGATGGGGATGGGGTGCACGCCGGTGACGCCGAGCGTGTTCTGCACGGTGATGGCGGTGATGGCGCTGGTGCCGAACACGCCGAAGGCGTGGAAGCTCTTCAGGTCCGCCTGGATCCCCGCGCCGCCGCCGGAATCCGAGCCGGCGATGGTCAGGGCGATGGGAATCACGCTCATCCGCGGCTTTCGTCGGGTGGATCGATCGGGAGCGGGGAAGAGGGACGATGGACGGTGCGCGCGCAAGGGCTCCCCCATCTACCGAAGCAGTTCCCAACCCTGAAAGTGCGCGGGCTGGCCTTCGTCACCGGCGGCTGAAGCCGCAGCAACAACCACGGGAAGCCTCGCAAACTGCGCGAGGCTGTTCGGCTCGGATGCTGGTTTCGGCCGCGGGGGAACGCCTCCCCTCTCATCGGGGAAGCGCAATTCGGACTCCGGATTCTGCTTCATCTGCCGAAACACCCCGCGAGCAGCCGCCCGTGGGGTGTTCCGGTTCATCCGGTGGGAGGCGGGCGGCGGCGGGGACTCCAATCCGTTGCGACCCCCGCCGATTGCTCGACGGGCGCCGCCGCCCGCCTCCAGAAGCTCATGTCAGGGCGTGGTGCCGGTGCCCGTGCCGGTGGTTCCGCCCGAGCCGGTGGTGCCGGTGCCCGCAGGCCCAGTGCCGGTGGTTCCCGTAGTGCCCGTCCCGGTCGTGCCGGTAGCGCCGGCGCCGGTCGCGTCGGTGCCCGCGCCCGTGGTGCCGGTGCCGGTGGTGGCGCCGGTCGCGGCGGTGCTGTCCATCGGCGGGGTGGTGACCGTGCCCGGGGCGCCGGCGCCGGTGCTCGCTCCCGCCGCGGCGCCGCTCATGCTGCCGGTGGTGTCGGCGCCGGTGCCCGTGTCCGAGCCGCCTCCGCTCTGGTCATCGCCCTTGCCGCACGCCGCGATGGCCACGAGCGAGGCCAGGGCGAACGTGGGGACCATCCGCTTTACCTTCATGCGTGCTCCTGTGTAACGAGTGGTGAGTTCGTGCCGCCGAATCGGCGCGCTCCCTCGCGCAGGCCCCGCTCCCGGCGCGGTGCAGGCCGTCCGGCCCCGAAACGGAGTGCTACAGCCGTTTGCCATGAACCCATGACGGACAGAAAAGCGCGGAGCCGCGGAGAAAGTCGGGGCTTTCTCCGCGGCTCCGCGTGGGTCCGAAGCGGCGTTTCAGTTCCGCGCGTCGCGGGGGAGCATGTTGGCGCGCACCAGCAGCCGCGCCAGCGTCCGCACCGAGACGGGCGCGACGAAGTGCGTGGCGGGAACCAGGAGCCGCAGCTTGCGCGACACCTGCTCGCGCGCGGCCAGGGTGGCCAGCACCGGCGTGTCCAGGTCGAGCTGCTCCACCGCCGCGTGTTCGGAGGCCGGGACCACCTGGATCGCGGCGCCGCCCGCCAGCGCGCGCAGCCGCTCGCCGAAGGCGGGGTCCGCCACCAGCGCGGTCAGCGGCCGCCTGGAGACGCACTCCTCGACCGCGGCCACCACCTCGGGGCTCAGCCGCGCGATGACCAGCGGCTTCCCTTCGGCCTGGCAGGCGGCGGCCAGCTCGTGCCCGTGGAAGTGCGTGGTGACCACCAGGTCGGCATCGCGCAGCGCCTCGGCCAGCTCGCGGCGGCCGTCGGCGCCGGGGCGCAGGGCCACGGGCACCGGCTGCATCCCCCACTGGTGCTCCATCTCGTGGCAGAGCGCGGCGCGGGCGTCGGTGGTGGCGTCCACGCAGGCGCAGCGGAGCGGGACCGCGGCCGTCCACCGCCGCACCAGGTCCGGCAGCCCGGGAACGCGCACCTGCAGCCCGGCCGCCTGCTCCAGCACCCCGGCCAGCCACTCGGCCGTCTCGCCCAGCTCCGGATCGCACTCCGACGGCGGGGCCGCCACGCGCACGCCCTTGCGGTAGCGTACCTCCACGAAGCCCGCGGCCGACAGGCGGCGGTACGCGCCGGCCACGATGCGGTGGTCGATCCCGGTCTCCTGCGCGGCGTCGCGGATGCTGGGAAGGCGGTCGCCCGCGCGCAGGTAGCCGGCATGCAGCCCCGCGGCGATCCCGTCGCGCAGGCGGTCGGCCAGCGTGCCCACGGTGGCGCCTTCCAGCAGCACGCGGCGCATCTCCGCCTCGGTCCAGCGCTGCTCGGGCGGAGCGCCGCCGGCGGCCGGGCGGATCACCGACACGGTGCCGCGTGCCTTGCCGCCCGCGTCCACCAGCGGCGCCAGGAAGAGCTCCACGGGAAGCGGGTCGCCCTCGCGGCGCTCGGCCACCGCGGCCACGCGCGACGGGGCGGCGGCCTCGCTGCGGGCGCCCGAGCGCACGGCGGCCAGCACCGCGGCCACCTCGTCGCCCACCGCGGGGTTCTGGCGGCCCACGACCTCGTCCTCGCCCCACCCCAGCAGCGCCGCGGCGGCGCGGTTCCAGACGAGGACGGTGCCGTCCAGGTCCATGGCCGCCACGGCCTCGGGAAGCGAATCCATCGTGGCGCGCAGCACCGCCGTCTGCTCGCGGAGCCCGGCCTCCTCGGCGCGGCGCTCGGTGACGTCGGCCAGCCGCCAGCCGAACGACATCCCGTCGGACTCGGGGACGGGCCAGACGCTGGCCTCCACCTCCAGCGGGAGGCGGGCGCGGGGCTGCAGCGTGAGCGTGCAGGCGCGCGGCGCGGCCTCGCGCGAGAGGTGGTTCAGCAGGGTGCGGAAGGGCTTGCGCGCCTCCTCGGCCACGAACACCGCCAGCGGCTTTCCGGCCAGGTCGGGCGGGCGCACGCCCAGCAGCGCCCCCGCGGCCGCGTTCGCGTACAGCAGCATCCCCATCCCGTCGGTCAGCACCAGCGGGAAGGGCGCCGCGGTGAAGGCGTCGCGCAGCCGGGCGGCCTCGGCCTCTTCGGGGGTGCGCGCGGCGTGGCTGGTCTCCAGCGCCTCGGCCACCTCCTCCTGCGTCACGCGAAGCTCCTCCACCGCCACCCGCAGCTCCTCCACCGTCTGCTCCAGCAGGTGATGGAACACCACCGGCTCGCGTGGCCCGGCTCCCCGCATGCGGGGCTCTATGTCTCTCAGGAACTGGTCGAGGGAATGATAGTCTTGCATGAGTCGGGTTCTGCCGGAGCTGGAAGGACCGGCGGAGAACGGCAGCGGTCCGCGGGCCAGGGTAGACAAAGGGACGCGCAAGAAACCGGCCATGAAACAGGCCGGAAGCCCCTGTCTGCTCCGTGCATGTGGAATGCAAACAGATGGTTGTGGGGAAGCTCCCCGACACGGAACGGGAGCGGCTTCGCCACCCGTGCCCGCCTTCCCCGAATCCGTCACCCGGGGATGGGGAATAATCCTGACGCGGGCCGCTTCGATCCCGGCGGACTCAGCCCCAGCCGTCCGCGGCGACTTCCGCGGTGTGCTCGCCCAGCGCGGGGGGCGGGCGGCGGAGCGAGGGCGGCGTGCGGGAGAAGCGGAAGGGCGGGGCGATGGTGGCGATGGCGCCATAGGTGTCGCCGCGCGCGGGCCACACTCCGCCGCGTTCGGTGAGCACCGGGTCGGACAGCGCCTCGCGCACCGACTGCACGGGGGAGCAGGGGACGCCCGCGGCCTCGAGGATGCCGAGCCACTCCGCGGCGGTGCGGGTGAGGAAGAGGGCGGCGAGCGGCGCGACCACCTCGGCGCGGTGCTCCACGCGGCCGGGGTTCCCGGCGAAGCGCGCGTCGGCCAGCAGCGCCTCCGCGCCGACGGCCGCGCAGAGCCGCCGCCACTGCCCGTCGTTGCCCACGGCCAGCACGAAGGGGCGGTCGGATGCGTCGAAGGTCTGGTAGGGGACGATGGTGACGTGCTGGTTCCCCCAGCGCGCCGGCTCGCGCCCCGTGACCAGCGCCGCCTGCGCCACGTTGATGAGCCCGGCGACGGCGCTGTCGAACAGCGTGACCTCCACGCGCTGCCCGCGCCCGCTGCCCTCCCGCTCGCGCAGCGCCGCGAGGATGGCGATGGCCGCGTTCTGGCCGGTGAGCACGTCCACCACGGCGACACCCACCTTCATCGGCGCGCCCTCCGGCTCGCCGGTGATGGCCATCCACCCCGCGCGGGCCTGCACCGCGAAGTCGTAGCCGGGCCGCCCCGCCTCGGGGCCGTCGCTCCCGTAGCCGGTGATGGTGCACCACACCAGGCGCGGGTTGGCGGCGGCCAGGGCGTCGTATCCCAGTCCCGCGCGCTCCATCGTCCCCGGCGCGAAGTTCTCCACCACCACGTCGGCGTCCGCGGCCAGGCGGCGGACGATCTCCCGCCCCTCCTCCGTCTTCAGGTCGGCGGCCAGCGAGCGCTTGTTGCGGTTCACGCACAGGTAGTAGGCGGCCTCGCGCCCGGCCGGGCCCTGGGCCCACGGCGGGCCCCAGGTGCGGGTGTCGTCGCCGGTGCCGGGGCGCTCGACCTTCACCACGTCGGCGCCCAGGTCGCCCAGCACCATCGTGCACAGCGGCCCCGCCAGCACGCGGCTGAGGTCGAGCACGCGCAGCCCGGCGAGCGGGGCGGGGGATTCGGCCATCTTCGATGGAGTACGAGAGTACGAAAGTACGGGAGTACGGAACCGCATCCCGCGGGCGGGCGGAGGATAGAGCGGGCGGAGACGGGGGCGCAAGCGCGCGAACAGACGAAGGGGCGTGCGCGAGCGGACGCCTGGAGCGAGCAGGAGGGCAGCGCGTCGGCCGGCTCAGCCTACCGCGAGCAGGACTCCCGAATGCAGGCGCGGAGAATCGCCGAAAGCGGCCGCGCTCCGCGGCTTACGGGATGGAAATCTCCGCGTACGATCCAGGGTCGGCCGCAGCAATGGCGGCCGCAACGGCTTCCGCCGCGGCGCGGATGCGCGGCCAGCTCGTCGTCCCGAGCACGAGGATCGCGCATGGATCGGGACGCGAGGTTCTGCTGGTATCGAAGGTTCTGGTCGGTGGTGACCAGAACGTGGAACCCCTGCACCTCGGCGGCCGAGAGGAGCTCGCCGTTCTTGAGCGTCGACCAGCCGCGCTCGTACGCAGTGGATACCTCGTGCCCGGGCAGCAGCTGGCGGAGGGGAACCGGCGTCTCCTGATCGAAGAGGACGCGCACTACGCCGCGACTGCGCTTCGAGCGGCGTGCTCGAGCACGGTCCGCACCTGGCCTAGCGTGACCCCGGGAAAGAGGGTCACGAACTCACCGACCGCGATCCCGTTCTCCAGGTTCTCGAACAGGGCCGCGACCGGCACCCGGGTCCCCCGAAAGATCCAGGCTCCGCTCACGCGCTCGGGATCGCGCTCCACCGCGGCACAGGTAGACCAGTCCATCATCACGAAACCTCCGCGTCGGAAATCGCAGAAGGGCGTTCATACGCTGCCGGTACGCGCTCACCGAATATAACAGAATATAAGAGACGAAAGCCCGGCCCGGACAGCGCCTGTCTCTCCCCGCCGAGAAGCCTCTGGCTCGGGATGCCCGGCACCCGGCACAACGGATGGGAACGGAGAACTGCCCGTCCACCCGCCGTTCCTTCCGTTTCCTCCGTATGATTCCCTGCTGTTCGTCCGGCCGAAAAAGAAGGAGCCTCCCGCACGCGGAAGGCTCCCTGCTTCATCGTTCGGCCCGCGGGACGGTCAGCTTTCGACCGCCGCGGGGGCGAGGCTGATCTGGCGGTCGTGGAGGACGGGGATCACGTCGAGCTGGTCCACGCGGGCGCAGAAGGCCAGGTCCTCGCCCAGCCCCGCGTCCGCGATCTGCTTCCCGGCGCCCACCTGCCCGAAGAGCTCGTCCAGGTCGCCGTAGCGGTCGGCCAGCGCCAGCGCGGCCAGCGCGCCGTCGTTCAGCTCCCACGCGGCGTCCTCCGCCTGCTCCATCAGCGCGGCGGCCATCTTCCCCGCGCAGACCGCGTCCTCCAGCCCGAACTTGGTCTCGCGCCCCGAGCAGAGGAACACCGGCTCGGCGCCGGTGCGCGCCAGCTCGTCGACCACCGCCTGCAGGTTCAGGAACGAGCCCACCACCACGCGCGACGCGGCCGCGGCGGCCATCATCGCCCCCGTCCCGTTGGTCGTGCTCATCACCAGCGTCTTCCCGCCCACCCGTTCAGGGGTGAAGTCGCCCGGCGAGTTCCCCAGGTCGAACCCCTCGATGGGAAGCGACTTGCGCTCGCCGCAGAGCAGCACCTCGTCGCGCCCCAGCGTGTTGGCCAGGCGCAGCGCCTCCTCGATCGACGCTACGGGGAAGAGCGCCTTCGCGCCGGCGGCCAGCGCCTGCACGATGGTGCTGCTGGCGCGGAGCACGTCGATCACCACCACCGTGCGCTCGGCGATGTCGCCCGGCATCAGCTCGCCGGGGGTCAGCAGTACGTCCAGCTTCATGCCGCGGCCCGCTCGCTCATCATCCGCTCCAGGAACTTCGTGTCCACCTCGCCCGCGATGAACGCGGGGTGGTCCATCACCGCCTGGAGGAACGGGATGGTGGTGTGCACCCCCTCGATCACCGTTTCGGCCAGCGCCCGCCGCATCCGCGCGATGGCCTCGCCGCGGTTGGAGCCGTGCACGATCAGCTTCATCAGCAGCGAGTCGTAGTACGGCGGCACGCGGTACCCCGCGTACATGTGCGTGTCCACCCGCACGCCGGGCCCGCCCGGCGGGTGGAAGGTGGCGATGGTCCCCGGGCTGGGGGCGAAGTTGCGCGCCGGGTCCTCGGCGTTGATGCGGCACTCGATGGCGTGGCCGCGCAGGGAGATGGGCAGGTCGGGAAGCGAGAGCGGAAGCCCCGCCGCGGCCCGGATCTGCTCCTTCACCAGGTCGAACCCCGTGCACATCTCCGTCACCGGGTGCTCCACCTGGATGCGGGTGTTCATCTCCATGAAGTAGAACGACCCGTCGTCGTTCAGCAGCATCTCGATGGTTCCCGCGCCCACGTAGTCGATGGCCTGCGCGCCGCGCACCGCCGCGTCGCCCATCTCGCGCCGCAGCTCCGGGGTGAGCGCCGGCGAGGGCGCCTCCTCGATCAGCTTCTGGTGGCGGCGCTGGATGGAGCAGTCGCGCTCGCCCAGGTGCACGATCCGCCCGTGCGAATCTCCGAGGATCTGGAACTCGATGTGGCGCGGGCGGGCCAGGTACTTCTCCACGTACACGGTGTCGTCGCCGAAGGCGGCCGACGCCTCGTTGCGCGCCATGGAGTACTGCCGCTCGAAGTCGTCGGCGTCCTGCGCCACCCGCATCCCCTTGCCGCCGCCCCCGGCCGCCGCCTTGATCAGCACGGGAAAGCCGATCTCGCGCGCCTGCGCCAGCGCCTCGTCGGGGTCGCCGATGGCGTCGGTGCCGGGCACGATGGGCACGCCCACCTCGCGCATGGTGCGCCGCGCCGCCGCCTTGTCGCCCATCAGGCGGATCTGCTGCGGGGTGGGGCCGATGAAGGTGAGCTCGCTGGCCTGGCAGATCTCGCTGAACTCGGCGTTCTCGGCCAGGAAGCCGTAGCCCGGGTGGATGGCGTCGGCGCCCGTCACCTCGGCCGCGGCGATGATGCGGGGGATGTTGAGATAGCTCTCGCGGGCCTGCGGCGGGCCGATGCACACGTCTTCGTCGGCGAAGCGCACGTGCAGGCTCTCGCGGTCGGCCTCGCTGTACACGGCAACCGTGCGGATCCCCAGCTCGCGGCAGGCGCGGATGACCCGCAGGGCGATCTCGCCGCGGTTGGCGATCAATACCTTTCTGAACACTTCAGGACCGGACCGTCACTTGAGGGTTTCGGGCGCACCCTGCCAGACCTCCTGCTCCCCCGGACTCACGCCGGAGACGCGCAGGGCGAACTCGCTGGGGTTGGACGCGTAGTGCATGGCCCAGGCGTAGCTGATCCACCCTTTGGAGTACAGCTCCAGCAGGCTCTGGTCGAAGGTCTGCATCCCGTACTGCACCCGCCCCTCGGCAATGTGGTCGGGGATGGTCACCAGGTCGTCGCCCTTGCGGATCAGCTCGCTGATGGTGGCGGTGTTCACCAGCACCTCGGCCGCCGGCACGCGCCCCGGTTTGTCGGCGCGGGGGATCAGGCGCAGCGAGACGATGGCCTTCAGCGCGTTGGCCAGCACCTGCCGGATCTCGGCGTGCTGGTGGGGCGGGAAGAACGAGATGATGCGGTTGATGGTCTGCGCCGCGTCGGTGGTGTGCAGCGTGCTCATCACCATGTGCCCCGTGTCGGCGGCCTTCAGCACGGTCTCCATGCTCGGGCGGTCGCGGATCTCGCCCAGCATGATCACGTCGGGGTCCTGCCGCAGCACGTGGCGCAGCGCGTCGTGGAACGAGAGCGTGTCGGCCCCCACCTCGCGCTGGCTGATCATGCTCTTGATGTCGCGGTGCAGGAACTCGATCGGGTCCTCGATGGTCACGATGTTCACCGCGCGCTGCTCGTTCAGCTTGCGGATCATCGCGGCGAGCGTCGTCGACTTCCCCGAGCCCGTGATCCCCGTCACCAGCACCAGCCCGCGGGGAAGCTGCGCGATCTCCTCCAGCGCGGCGGGAAGCTCCAGCGTTTCCAGCGAGGGCACGTCGACGGGGATGGCGCGGAAGGCCATCCCCAGCGTGCCGCGCTGCTGGAAGATGTTGGTGCGGAAGCGCCCCAGCCCCTGCACGCCGATGGCGAAGTCGATCTCCTTCCGCTCGGCGAACACCTCGCGCTGCTTGGGGCTCAAGGTCTGCTCGGCGCAGCGCTTGATGTCCTCGGGGCGCAGCACCGCGAGCGGGGTTTCCTGCAGGTCGCCGTTCACGCGCACCACCGGGGGGCGCCCCACCTTCAGGTGCAGGTCGCTGCCCCCGCGGCGCACCAGCTCCTCCAGCGCCTCGCGCAGGTTGAACTCGCGGCCCGCGGCGGGCTTCGGCGCGGCCTCGGCGGTGGAGATGGTCATCGTCAGGCCGCCGGCTCGATGCGGAAGAGCACCTGGCCGTACTCCACCGGCTCGCCGTTCTCCACGCACACCTCGCGCACGGTGCCGGCCACGTCGCTCTCCAGCTCGTTCATCAGCTTCATCGCCTCGAGAATGCAGAGCGTCTGGCCCTTGCCGACCTTGCTCCCGTTCTCCACGTACGGCGGCGCCTCGGGCGCGGGGGCCCGGTAGAAGGTGCCCACCATCGGCGACTTGATCTCCACCAGGTTGCTGACCGGGGGCGCGGCGGCGGGGGCGGCCGCTTCCTGCGCGGGCGCGCCGCCGCCGGCCGGGCGCTGGATCCCCACCTCGTGCACCGGCGGCATGTGCATGTGCGCGGGCGCCGCGGACATGGGCGCGCCGGCCGACACGGGCGCGGGCGGCGGCGTCTTGGAGATGCGGATGCGGGTGCCGCCGCGCGAGATCTCCAGCGAGTCGATCCCGCTCTCGTCGACGGCGCCGATCAGGCCGCGCAGGAATTCGAGGTCGATCATTTCGCGCGCTCGATGTACTTGTCTTCGCGGCGGTCGACGCGGATCACGTCGCCCTCGTTCAGGAACAGCGGCACCTGCACCACGGCGCCGGTCTCCAGCTTGGCCGGCTTGGTTCCGCCGGTGGCCGTGTCGCCGCGCACGCCGGGGTCGGTCTCCACCACCTGCAGGGTCACGAAGTAGGGGAGCTCCACCGAGATCACCTTCTCGTTGTGCACCAGCCCCTCGCACTCCATCCCCTCCTTGAGGTACTTCAGCTGGTCGTCGCCGATGACCTCGGCGTTGATCGGCACGTCTTCGTAGGTCTGGGCGTCCATGAAGTGGTACAGGTGCCCGTCGCTGTACGTGTAGGTCACGGGCCGGTGCTCCAGCCGCACCTCGTCGATCTTCTCGCCCGCGCGCCACGTCTTCTCCAGCACCGCGCCGGTGAGCACGTTCTTCATGCGCGAGCGCACCACCGTGTTGCCCTTGCCGGGCTTGTGGTGCTGGAACCAGAGGAGGGTGAACAGCGTCCCGTCGATGCTCAGGGTCATGCCGTTCCGGAAGTCGGCCGTAGTCGCCACGTTTTTCGTCTCTCCGAAGTTCTAAGTCGAAAACCAAGTGCTAAGTCCTAAGTCCTGAGTCCCAAGTTGAAAAGAACACGTCGCTGGGACGATGCTCCCCACTTAGGACTTAGGACTTGGGACTTAGGACTTCTGTTGCTTCCTGCTTTTCTTCCTGCCCCTGCAGATGCTCCACCAGCGCCCTGAACCCCAGCCGATAGCTGTCCAGCCCGAAGCCCGAGACCACTCCCACCGCGTTGCCGGCCAGGTACGACCGGTGGCGGAAGCGTTCCCGGGCAAAGACGTTGCTAACGTGCACCTCCACGTACGGGCGCGCAACTCCCGCCAGCGCGTCGGCCAGCGCGATGCTGGTGTGCGTGTACGCGCCCGCGTTCACCACGAATCCATCCACCCGCCCGGCCGCCTGCTGGACGAAATCCACCAGCTGGCCCTCGTGGTTGGACTGGTACGCCTCGGCCTGCACGCCCAGCTCGCGCGCCAGCACGCCCAGCGCGGCGTTCACGTCGTCCAGCGTCTGGCGCCCGTACACCTCGGGCTCGCGGCGCCCCAGCAGGTTCAGGTTGGGGCCGTGCAGGACGGCGATCCTCACCGCTTCAGGCTCTGCAGCCACGCCTGGAAGCTCTCCAGGTCCTCGTCCTCCTCGCCGCCGGCCTGCTGCTGCGGCGCGGGCTGCGCGGGGGGCGTGGCCGGCGCGGCGGTGATGGGCTCGGGCAGCGCGGGCGGCGCCGGCTCGGGGACGGGCGCCGCTTCCGGCTCGGCGGGGCGCTCGGCGAAGAAGTCCTCGAAGCTGAACCCGCCGGCGGGCTCCACCGTGGGCTCCTGCCGCGGCGCGGGGCGCTCGGCCGAGGGCTCCTGCGGCACCTCGGGCGACAGCTCGAAAGGCGCCTCCCACGGCATCGGCTCCTCGCCGGCAGAGGGCTGCGCGGGGGCCGCAGGTTCCGTTCCCGCTTCCGGCTCGTCCGCGCCGGTGCCGAGCCAGGGAAGATCTTCCGCCTCCTCCGCGGACGTCTCCTCCGCCGCCCAGGGCTCGGCCTGCGGCTCCGCGTCCGCGCCGGCGGATGCGTCCACGCCGGGGGGGACCTGCTCGGGCATCAATCCCCACGGCTCCAGCTCGGACGGCGCCTCTTCCTCGGCGGGGACGGCCCACGGCTCGTCCGCATCGGCGTCCGCGGCGGGGGCGGAGGTGAAGACCTGGTCCGGCTCGGAGGGCTGGTCGGCGACGGCGGGGCCGGTGGCGATCCACGGCTCGTCCATCGGCGGCTGCTCTTCCGCGGCGCCCAGCGTCTCCTCGTCCCACGGGCGCCCGGCGGGCGGCGCATCGTCGGCCGGCGGCGCGGCGAACGCGGCCTCGGCGGCGGGGGATTTGGGAGATGCGGGGGCGGCCGCGCCCGGGCGCCAGGTGAGGATCGCCGTCAGGTAGGCGGAGATGGTGTGGCCGCCGTGCGCGGGCTCCTCGGCAGCCCCGGCCGCGGGAGACGGCTCCGCGGCGGGCGCCTCCTCCATCGTGCTCGCGAACGCGGCGGCGGATGCCAGCTCGGGGACGGCCTCGCTCTCCTCGACCGTGGGCGCTGCCCACTCCTGGCGCCCGCTCTCCGTCGCAGCCGTCGCCTCCGCGCCCTCGAAGCCGTTGGCGAACGAATCGGCGAACGCGTCGCCCGTCGGCTCGGCGGCGGCGAACGCGTCTTCGTTGGATGCGGCGGCGGCGGGCTCCGGCGTCTCGCCGGAGGGGAGGTCGAGGCCGGCGGGGAGGTCGATCGCGGAGAAATCGGCGGCGCCCGCGTCCGCGGTGACGTCTTCGGAGATGACGTCGGCGGATCCGGCGTCTTCCGATGCCGCGCCGTGCGATCCGGCGACGACGGCGTCCACCGTCTCCAGCCAGGAGGTGGCGCCGGGCTGCTGATCTACCGATCCCGATTCATCGGCCGACGCGGTGGCGGGCTCGTCATCTCCCATCAGCGGGAGGTCGATGGCGCCGAAGCCGTGCGCGTCCTCATCGATGGGTGACTCGCCGCCGCCGGCCATCTCCCGCTC
Source organism: Longimicrobium sp. (assembly GCF_035474595.1). Classification (NCBI taxonomy): domain Bacteria; kingdom Pseudomonadati; phylum Gemmatimonadota; class Longimicrobiia; order Longimicrobiales; family Longimicrobiaceae; genus Longimicrobium; species Longimicrobium sp. The sequence continues at coordinate 64,316 of NZ_DATIND010000091.1, read as the reverse complement.
CAGCTCTTCCAGCCTGCGGACGAGCGCGGGCTCCTGGCCGCGGCGGGCGATCAGCTCGCGGTAGACGCCGGCCGCGCGGTCGGGGAACCCCTGCCGCGCGTACAGCTCGGCGATGGTCTCGGTGACCACCTCCTCGTGCTCGTCGTGCTCCTCGTGGGGCTCGGCGGGCGCGAGGCCGGCGTCCATCCCGGCCTCGCCGAAGCTCTCCAGCGGCAGCGGCTCCACGCCGGACGGGTCGATGTCCAGCTGCCCGTCGTCCACCGACCCCCAGGCGTCGAACCCGCCCGAGGCCGGGGCCGGCGCGTCCGCCGCGGGCCCATCGATCAGCGCGCCCCCGGCGGACGCCGCGTCGAGATCGACGGCGCCGAAGTCCAGCGCCTCGAAGGTGTTCCCGGCGGGCGGCTGCGGCGCGGCTTCGGGCGCGGGGGAGGCGAGCGCGGGCTCGTCGAGCCGGAGGTCGCCCCAGGTGCCGGGGTCGGCGTGCGCGGCGGGGTGGTCGGCGGCGTGCGACACGCCGGAATCGATCTCCACCATCCCGAAGGCGTCCTGCTCGGTCGCGGGCGGTGGCGCGGGAGCGGCGGGCTGCGGGACGCCCTCGAGCGCGGCCAGCGCCTGCCGCGCCTCGGTGTTCATGGGGTCGACCGAGAGGAGCTCGCCGTACCAGCGGCGCGCCTCGGCGGGGTCGCCGCCGGTGGCCGACATGTCGCCCAGCGTGCGCAGCGCGATCAGGTTCTGCGGGTCGACCGAGAGAACGTACTGGAACTCGTTGCGCGCCTCGGCTTGCGCACCCCGGTCGGCCAGGCACCGCCCCAGCAGCACGTGCGCGCTCAGGTAGCCGGGGTGGCGCTTCAGGTTCTCGCGCAGCAGCTCCTCGGCCTTCCCCGTTTCGCCCGCCTCGCGCAGGGCGCTGGCCAGCGGCATGAAGAACCGCGCCGGATTTTCGGCGTGGCTGGCCCTGAGGCTATCGATGCGCGCGGCGAGCTCGGGGGAAGTTTCGGGCATGAGCAGAGACGCGACTCGAGTGGCGCGTGCGAGAAGTTCACGGGCGAGGCCGGGGAGACAGGGGGAGCAACTTACACGTGGCCCAAGCGCACTGTCAACACGCGCGCGGGCGCGGGTTGCGTGGCCGGACCCGTCTAAGTATCTTTGGCGGCTTCACTTCGCGACCCCGGGTCCAATCCCCCTCAGACAGGCGCCCCACACGGGCGCCACTCTTGTACGGAGTCTGTAACGCGCCATGATGCAGATGATCCGCAGCAATGCCGGGAAGTTCATGACGATCATCATCGTCGGCGGCTTCCTGGCCTGGATGGTTTACGGCATCGGAATGGAAGTCACCGGCGCCAGCGGCCCGGGCGACCTGGGAAGCGTGAACGGCACGCCCATCACCCTGGCCGCCTGGCAGCAGCGCGTGCAGCAGCTCGAGGAGCAGGCGCGCGCGCAGGGCGGCGGGCGCCTTACGGCCGAGGACACCAGGCAGATCGAGGACCAGGCCTGGAACGACCTGGTGAACCAGATCCTCATGCAGCAGGAGCTCGACCGCCGCGGCATCCGCGTGACGGACGACGAGATCCGCTTCATGGCCATGAACGTGCCCGCGCCGCAGATGGCGCAGCAGGAGATCTTCCAGAGCAACGGGCAGTTCGACATCAACAAGTACCGCCAGTACCTGTCCAGCCCGCAGGCCAGCGACGAGCTGCTGGCGCAGCTGGAGCAGTACTACCGCTCGGTGATCCCCGAGAGCAAGCTGCGCGAGCAGATCGGCGCGGGGACCTTCGTGCCCGACGCGCAGCTCTGGCGGATGTTCCGCGACCGCAACGAGACGGCGACCGTGGAGTACGTGGCGCTGGACCTGGCCAGGCTGGCGCCGCGGACCCCCGCGGTGACCGAGGCCGAGATCCGCCGCTACTACGACGGGCACGAGGACGAGTTCAAGCGCCCGCGCACGGCCCGCTTCACCGTGGCCGTGCTGCGCACCGCGGCCGACGACGCCGACCGTCAGGCGGTGCTGGCCCACGCGCAGCAGGTGCGCCAGCAGCTGGCCGCCGGCGGCGACTTCGCGGCGATCGCGAAGGCCGAGTCGTCGGATTCCGTGAGCGCGCGGCAGGGCGGCTCGCTGGGCACCGTGCGCAAGGGGCAGATGGTGGCGCCCTTCGACAGCGCGGTGTGGGTGCTGCCGGTGAACGAGATCTCGCAGCCGGTGCTCACGCAGTTCGGCTACCACCTGATCCAGGTGACCGAGCGCGGCGGCGACACGGCGGTGGTGCGCCACATCCTGCTCCCGGTGAAGAAGGACGACCGGGTGCTGGAGACGCTGGACGCCAAGAGCGACACGCTGGAGCGCGTCGCCCAGTCGTCGCAGGGGATCGAGCGCGCGGCCCGCACGGTGGGCGCTGCGATCCGGCAGGGGGTTACGGTGACCGACAACCTCCCCTACATCCCGGGCGTGGGCCCGGCGATGGAGGCGCTGAACTGGGCCAGCGGCGAGGCGCGCGACCTGGAGCCCGGCGCGCACCCGGTGAGCGACGTGATGGAGGGCGAGCAGGGGCTGTACCTGGTGCGGCTGGACAGCTACCTCCCCGCGGGGCAGATGACGCTGGACGAGGCGCGCCCGCAGATCAACTCCATGCTGATCCTGCAGAAGAAGCGCGAGCAGGCGCGCGCCGAGGGCGAGAAGATCGTGGCCGCGGTGCGCCGCGGCACTCCGCTGCAGCAGGCCGCCGCCGCCCGCGGGCTGGCGGTGCAGACGGCGGGGCCGTTCTCGCGCGTGGAGGGGAACCCGGCGCTGGGCCAGGCCACCCCGGCCGTGGGCGCGGCGTTCGGCACCCCCATCGGGCAGGTGAGCAGCGTCGTAGAGTCACCGGGCGGGCTGTTCATCGTGCGGCCCACCGCGCGCACCGCCGCCGACGCGCAGCAGTTCGCGCAGCAGAAGGAGCAGATCCGCTCGGTGCTGGGCCAGCAGCTGCGCCAGCGCGCCACCGCCCGCTGGCTGGACAGCGTGAAGAAGGCCGCCAACATCAAGGACAACCGCGCGCAGGTGCTCGGCCGGGCGTAATTCCGCCGGGCCGCCCGCGGCGGCTGACAGTATTAGATGTACACGAGGCCCCGCTCTCCTGATGGAGCGCGGGGCTTCGTGCGTGGCGAGGGGATCGCAAGTTGTGTTTCGAGACGGGTCTGCCCGCGTCTCCATACACGGCGGGAGATCAACCGGGGCTGGGAGAACGCGCGACCGACCGACGGCGCGGAAGAGTGTTGCGCCGGGAGACATGATGTGCGGAAACGAGACGGCGCCCGTCCCCTGCCGGAGACGGGCGCCGCCGAATCTTGCGGACGGAGGCTCGATCAGTTGTAGACTCTCCCGTGCTGGTCGGCGCGCGTGGCGCACCGGCGGCAGAGAAGGAGCGGATGGCAGAGCTTGCGATCCCACTTCCTGGCCTTGCAACGGGGGCAGGCCGGAAGCATGAGCTGGCGAAGGACCAGCCATCCAACGAACACCGCGATGGCGCCTGCGACGATTCCCATGGTTGCTTTTACAGGGTGAACAGACCCACTCGGCAGGCAGCGCCCACCGCGCCCGCCGGGTGGACGGCGGGCTTACCGGCATCCTGTGCGTCAAGATCGGTGCCACGCCCCGCCACAGCCCGCTCGCTCGCATCGGCCGAACAACGCATCGAGCCGCGGGATCGTGACACACCGGATTCCGGCGCGTTCCGGCACGGTAGCCCGCGCCATGGGATTTCGCAAGGGCTCCCATGCATCTACCCCGGATGCGGCGGAGGGTTCGCGGGTCCACGTCTGGCGCGTGGGGGATGGAGGAGTAGAATCCTCCATCCGTTTCGCCGCACTCCCGTTCCGAGGTCCCGGATGTCCCGTCGTCCCCTCGCGCTGTCCGCCTGCGCCGCTCTCGCCGCCGCGTGCGCGCCCGCACCGTCTCCCGTTCCCGCGCCGGCGCCCGCGTCACCCGCGCCCGCGCCCGCCGCAGCGCCGGCTCCCGCGCAGGTGCGGGTGTCTGCCGATTCGCTGCGGCCGCGGCTGCCGACGGGGGTGACGCTGGATCCGGCGGCGCCGATGCGCGACGTGGGTCCCATGCCGCTCGCCATCCTCCCCGCGCCGGAGGGCGGGCGCGTGGTGATGCTCCTTTCCGGATGGGGGAAGCAGGGGGTGCAGGTGGCGGGGATGGACGGCGCGGTGGTGCAGACGCTGGAGCAGGCCTCGGCCTTCGTGGGCCTCGCGTTCTCGCCGGACGGGCGGACGCTGTACGCGAGCGGCGGCAACCAGGACGTGGTCTACCGCTACGCCTGGGCGAACGGCGCGGCCACGCTGCGCGACAGCCTGGTGCTGGCGCGGAAGGAGCCGGGGAAGAACGGGACGCGCTATCCGGCGGGGATCGCCGTGTCGCCCGACGGGCGGTGGGTGTACGCGGCCGAGAACCTGGCCGACTCGCTGGCGGTGATCGACGCGGCAACGGGGCGGGTGGCGGCGCGCTTCGCGACGGAGCGGTATCCGTACGGGGTGGCCGTGGGGCCGGAAGGGACCGTGTACGTTTCGGCGTGGGGCGGGAGCACCGTCTCGGTCTTCACCCCGCGCGCGGGGCGGCTGGTGGCGGCGGGGCGGATCGCGGTCGGCCGGCACCCGTCGGCGCTGCTGCTGAACCGCGCGGGGACGCGCCTCTTCGCCGCCAGCGGGAGCACCGACCGCGTGGCCGTGGTCGACACGCGCGCGCGGCGGGTGATCGCGCAGCTGGACGACGCGCCGCCATCGGGCCCGCGCGAGGGAAGCACCCCCAACGCGCTGGCGCTCTCGGCCGACGGCACGCGCCTCTTCGCCGCGGAGGGCGACGCGAACGCCGTCGCCGTGTTCGACCTTTCCGCGCGCATCTCCGGCGTCGCCGCCGCGCGGGGGGACGACCGGCTGGCCGGACGCATCCCCGCGGGGTGGTATCCCTCCGCCGTCGCCGTGGCGGGAGAGACGGTGTGGGTGGCGAGCGGGAAGGGGCGGGGGACGATGGCGAACCCCGACGGCCCGCAGCCGACGCAGACCACCATGCACCAGGGGAGCGGCGGCAACACCACGCTGCGTCAGATCTCGGGGACGCTGATGGCGGCGCCGCTGGCCCGCGCATCCGGGGCGGAGCTGGCGGCGCTCACCGCGCGCGTGGTGCGGGCGAACGGGTGGGACCGGCCGCGCACCGCTTTCACCTATCCCCCCTTCACCCACGTGGTCTACGTCATCAAGGAGAACCGCACCTACGACCAGGTGCTGGGCGACCTGCCCGAGGGGGACGGGGATACGACGATCCTGTTCTTCGGCCCGCGCTCGGCGCCCAACCACAAGGCGCTGGCGCGGCGCTTCGGGCTGTTCGACCGCTTCTTCGTGAACGCCGAGGTGAGCCCCGACGGCCACAACTGGTCGACCGCCGCGTACACGACCGACTATCTGCAGAAGACCGTCCCCTCCCAGTACTCCGGGCGCGGCCGGCCCTACGACTACGAGGGGACGAACCGCGGCTGGGAGGCGCGCGACATCCCCGACGACGACGTGAACGAGCCGGCCAGCGGCTACCTGTGGGACCTGGCCGTGCGGCGGGGGATCACGCTGCGCAACTACGGCGAGTTCGTGGTGCCCATCCGCGGCGACAGCAACCGCGTGGTCGGCTACCGCGGCACCAAGCGGGCGCTGGCGGGGACCACGAACCCCGACTTTCCCGGCTTCGGGCAGACGATCCCCGACCAGCGGCGCGCGGACGTCTGGATCGCCGAGCTGCAGCGGTACGTGCAGCGGGGAGAGATGCCCGCGCTGGAGATCGTGCGCCTGCCGAACGACCACACCTCGGGCGCGCGGGCGGGGCTGCCCACGCCGCGCGCCGCCTTCGCCGACAACGACCTGGCGCTGGGGCGGATGGTGGAGGCGCTCAGCCGCTCGCCGTTCTGGCGCAACACCGTGATGATCGTGCTGGAGGACGATGCGCAGAACGGCCCCGACCACGTGGACTCGCACCGCTCGCCGCTGCTGGTGATCAGCGCGTACAACCGGCCGGGAACGATCCACCGCTTCGCCAACACCACGGACGTGATCCGCACGATGGAGGAGATCCTGGGGCTCCAGTCGCTCTCGCAGTTCGACGGCTTCGGGCGGCCGCTGCGCGAGATCTGGGCGGCGGAGCCGGACCTGGCGCCGTACGTGGCCCTGGTCCCCGAGCAGCGGCTGGACGAGCTGAACCCGCCGAACACGCCGGGCGACCGCGCCTCGGCGATGCTGGACCTGCGCACCGAGGATGCGGCGGACGAAGATCTCTTCAACCGCGTGCTCTGGGAGGCCATCAAGGGTCCCGGCGTCCCCTATCCCGGCCCGCGCCGCATGCCGGCCTCGGAGGCGGTCGTGCGGTAGCGCGTTTCTCCAAGGCCAGTCGGATCTCACGCGGGGACGCGGAGGCGCGGAGGTGCTTTCCCGGCTCCTCCGCGTCTCCGCGTGAGATCCCTCGAGATCTGGAGACTCGGAGAAGTCCGTTTCGTCGCTGATGCAAAGGTTGGAACCGCCTTTGCAAACGCTCCGCGGGCTCGGAAGCGAATGACGGGAACGGCGGCGGAAAGGTGACGGATGAAGCTGAGCGGAAAAGAAGCATTCCAGCTGCTGAAGAAGTCGGCGAAGGACTTCGGCGAGGACGAGTGCCCCACCTCGGCGGCGGCGCTCGCGTACTCCACCGTCTTCGCCCTGCCGCCGCTGCTGATCCTGATCCTGATGCTGGTGGGCGCCTTTGTCAGCCGCGAGCAGGTGCAGGAGGCGATGAGCGGGCAGATGGGGAGCATGGTGGGCCCGGACGGCGCGAAGACGATCCAGACCATGCTCACCCAGGCCAAGCAGCCCGGCGGCGGCGCGCTCGCCACGATCATGGGGATCGTGGCGCTGGTGCTGGGCGCCACCGGGGCGTTCATGCAGCTGCAGGGCGCGCTGAACCGCGCCTGGGAGGTGAGGCCCGACCCGAACGCCGGCGGGCTGAAGAACTTCATCTTCAAGCGCCTGCTGTCGGTGGGAATGGTGCTGGTGATCGCCTTCCTGCTGCTGGTGTCGCTGGCGCTGAGCGCCGCGCTCACGGCGGTGGGCGGCGCGGTGAGCTCGCTGATCCCCGGCGCGTCCAGCGTGGTCGTGGGCATCCTGCAGACGCTGGTCTCGCTCGCGGTGGTCACGCTCCTGTTCAGCGCCATCTTCTACGTCCTTCCCGACGCGAAGATCGCGTGGAAGGACGTGTGGGTGGGCGGGCTGGTGACCGCGATCCTGTTCGAGATCGGCAAGTGGGCCATCGGCCTGTACCTGGGGAACAGCAACCCGGGGAAGGCGTACGGCGCGGCGGGGTCGCTGGCGGTGCTCCTGGTGTGGATCTACTACACGGCCATGATCGTGCTCTTCGGCGCCGAGTTCACGGAGACGTGGGCCACCGAGCGCGGGTCGGGGATCGAGCCCGAGGAGGGCGCGGTGTGGCGCGAGGATGCGTCCGGCGGCAAGGGGAAGACCGGGGAGGGGGAGAAGGATTCCGGCAGCTCCGCGCGCGGCGGCCAGCGGGAGAGCGCGCTCAGGCGCGAGGACGTGTCGAAGCGCGCCGAGGCCGCCGCGAAGAAGGACCGCGCGCCGGACTCGTCGCCCGGCAACCAGAGCGGCCTTCCCGGCGGCGGCGTGGGGCGGCGCGAGGCGGTGGGCGGCTCCGGCATCCATCCCGTCTCCGCCGGCACGGCGCCGAAGAACGCCGAGACGCGCACCCCCGCCGACATCGCCGATCCCGACGCAGGAGCGGGGGAGGACGACGAGCGCCGGCGGTGACGCGGCATCCCCGCGTCTCCGCGTGAGACCCGCTTCGATTGAAAGACGCAGAGATTTCCGATCGCGCCCCGCTTGGACTATCCCGGCGGGGCGCGTAGCTTTCCGGCGCCGTCCATCTCCCGCCCCATCCCCATCCCCATCCCCATCCCCCAACGCCGCCCGATGCAGAGCCCCGCACCCGAATCTCCCGATCCCCAGCCGCAGACCGGGCCGCCCGGCGAGGCGCGGCGGATCGAGCTGAAGTACCGCGCGTGGAACCGGGCGCAGCCGCCGCGGCGCATCCGCATGGCTATCCCCGGCTGGGCGGGGGAGCTGCAGCCGGCGGAAGACGGGGCGACGCCGCAGCCGTGGCACTGCCGCCCCTTCGCCGACGCGTCCACGTACGGAATCGAGCTGGTGTACGCCTTCGAGACCGAGTGCCGGGTGACGCGCGAGGATGGCGCCATCCGCTTCGACGGCGACTTCTCGGGCGAGATCGCGCGGGCGGCGGAGCGGGGGGAGAAGGTGGAGGTGCCGTTCGGGGCGTTCGCGCCGCACCACTACGGGATGACGACGGCGATCGACATCCTGCCGCCGCCGGGGCACGTGCTGCGGGTGGAGCCGCACCCGCGCTTCTTCACCGACACCACGGGCGAGGTGCCCGCCGCGGTGCCGGGGCACATCGAGCGCTTCTGGCCGCGGATGTTCTTCGCGGTCTTCAAGGCGCCGCGCCCGGGCGAGACGCACGTGTTCCGCCCCGGCGAGCCGTTCGCGCAGCTGCTGGTGGTGCCCGCGTCGGCCGGCTACACGCTCACGCCGATGGAGGAGGAGGAGGCGGAGGAAAGGCGGACGCAGGAACAGCAGGTATCGTCGCTGAAGTGGCTGCTGGCGAAGCACATCTGGCGCGCGGACAGCGGGCTGTGGTTCGACGACACCTACAAGCAGCTCCAGCGCATCCACCGCGCGTCGGGGCCGGACGGCGTGCGCACGCACCTGCGCACCCTGGCCGTGCTCGCGCGCATGGGCGGCACCGGTACGGATCCGCGGGGATGATGGATGGCACGTGGAGACATTGAGCACCTTTAGAGACAAGGATAGATTAAAGGTCGTTTCTCCCGGGGAACTGTCTGCTTCGATGCATTGGAGCCCATAAAACAAGTTGTTGCCTCAGATCGGTGCGGTCCGCCCCGGGCTGCATCGCCACCTGCGTACACATGTTTACGCACGGTTTCGGCTAAAACCTGCATCTCCAGAGAGTTGGCGCGCGCGGAGCGGAATGGCCTGGAGGATGCCTTCAGCGTGGCTGCTCCTTCCAGCCCACCCCACTCCTGGAGTCGTACCGATGAAAGCACCGCTCGTGCTGGTCCTCGCCGCATCCGTCGGTCTGGCCGCGTGCCAGAGCGACGACATCACCCGCCCCGCCGACACCTCGATGAGCGCCGCCGCGGCAGGCCAGCAGGACCTGCTCACCCTGGTTCCCCAGGCCGCGCTCGACAACGTGCAGGCCGGCCGCCTCGCCGCCATCCGCAACCGCCCGAGCACCGCCGAGGTGCACCTGGCGCGCATCGCGGCGGCGCCGGGCCAGCTCCTGCGGCAGGGGAGCGTCCTGCGCCTGGGCGTGGCGCCGGGGCTGCAGGTGGTGGCCACCGGCGAGCACGCCACGCAGCGTGCCGCGCAGGACATCTCCTGGTCCGGGCCCATCCGCGGAGGCTACGGCTGGGTGCAGCTGGTGATGATGGACGGCGAGGTGACGGCCACGGTGACCGTGGGCCAGACGCAGTACAGCATCGAGCCGATCGGCAACGGGCTGCACGCCGTGTCGAAGATCGACCAGAGCGGCTTCCCGCCGGAGCACACGCCCGACAACCCCAGCGGCGCGCTGACCACGCAGATGAGCGACGCCGCCGGCCGGATCCAGGCGTCGCGCGTTTCCGGCGCCCTGAGCGCGACGGCGCTCACCACCATCAACGTCATGGTGGTGTACACCGCCTCGGCCGCGTCGGCGGCGGGCAACATCACCAGCAAGATCCAGCTCGCGGTGGATGAGACCAACCAGTCGTACGCGAACAGCGGGATCAACATCTCCTTCAACCGCGTGTACACCGGCCAGGTCACGTACAGCGAGGCCGGCCGCAGCTTCTCGCAGCACGTGAGCGCGCTGCAGAGCACCACCGACGGCATCATGGACAACGTCCACACGCTGCGGAACACCTACGCGGCCGACCTGGTGATGCTGGTGGTGAACGACACCGAGGCGTGCGGCCAGGCCGCGGCGATCAAGGCGACCGCCAGCTCGGCCTTCGCCACGGCGGACCAGAGCTGCATCACCGGCTACTACTCGTTCGGCCACGAGCTGGGCCACCTGCAGGGCGCCCGGCACGACCGCTTCGTGGACGGCACCCTCACGCCGTACCAGTACGGCCACGGCTACATCCCGTCCACCAAGAACTGGCGGACGATCATGGCGTACGGGAACAACTGCGCCAACTGCACGCGCATCCAGTGGTGGTCGAACCCGCTCAAGACCTACCCGGCCACGGGGCAGGTGATGGGGACCACCGCGTACGAGGACAACGCGCGGGTGCTGAACCTGACGGCGCCCACGGTGGCGGCCTTCCGGTAAGCCGCACCACGCCCGGCAACGACCAGCCCCGCCCGGAGCACATCCGGGCGGGGCTGGTTGCTTGCTGACGATCGGTGGATCAACCGCGTCGATCAGGAGACGGGTTCACGCAGAGCAGCGGAGAACAGAGAATCTGTCTCTGCTCCTCTGCTTTTCTGCATGAGCCCGTCTTTGCCCGATGGCGAATTCACCCGCCGTTCAGGCCGATGGTCGGCGCGCAGTTGTGGTCCAGCGAGCACGCGACTCCGCAGTTCGCGTTGGGCTCGTTGTCGATCCCGCCCGCAGCGTCGTCCAGCTCGTGCACCGCGAGCGGCTCGTCGGGCGCACGGTCCGGCGGGTCGGGGTGTGGCGTCGGCTTTCGCATGGGTCCGCCTTCGTGGGCGCGTGGCTCAGATGGCGCTCGCGGCGGCCTTGCAGCCGCTGTTCACGGTGCAGGCGTACACGCAGTTGGTGTTGTCGCCTTCCACGCCGCCGGCCACCACCTCGAGCTCGTCCACCGAAAGCTCGTCGTCGTGCGCGGCCGCCGGAATCCTGTCGTCGTCGGGTCTGGACATGCTCCTCCTGGGGAAAGACGGCCGGGCGCGGCCGCGGCGTGATGTGCGTGCGCGCTTCCGCCGCCGGGTGCGGGCGGGGAGGCGCGCCGACCCTCGTCAGGCCAGGAGCGGCGGCTTGCAGCTGTTGTTGACCGTGCAGGCTTCCACGCAGTTGGTGTTGTCGCCTTCCACGCCGCCTGCCACCACCTCGAGCTCGTCCACCGTAAGCTCGTCTTCATGCGCGGCGGCCAGGGGCCGGTCGTCGGGTCTGGACATGCTCCTCCTTGGGGAAAAGTCGGCCGGACGCGGCCGCGGCGTGGATGTGCGTGCGTGCCTCCGCCGCCCGGGTGCGGGCGGGGGAGGCGCGCGGGCCTTCGTCAGGCCAGGAGCGGCGGCTTGCAGCTGCTGTTGCTGGTGCAGCTCTGCGAGCAGTTGGTGTTGTCGCCCTCGATGCCGCCGGCGGCGGACTCGAGCTCCTCGACCGACAGCTCGTCGGAGTCCTGCGGGGCGGGTTCGCGGTCCTTGCGGTCGGCCATGGCTTCCTCCGATGGCGGGAGTGTTGGGAGAGCAGGACGGAAAGGTCCTGTCCGGGTGATGCAAAGGCACGCCTCGTACCGGTTTCCGCGTCGAACGCAAGCAGTTCAGCCGCAACTGCTTACGCCTGAACGTACCGCGCGGGGACGCACCTTTCCCCGGCGCTCCGCATCTAACCGATAGAGCGGCGGGTCTATCCATCGGAGCACCCCTCGTGGCGACCCGGATCTCGAAAAACCGATCCTCACGCGGAGACGCGGAGACGCAGAGAACTACGGGTCCTCCGCGTCTCCGCGTCTCCGCGTGAGATTACGGGATCATGGAGGGAGAAGGGATGACGGAGACGCGAAAAGGCCCGGGAGCGAGCCCGGGCCTTTTCTCCGCGTGCTGATTGCCGCGCCGGCGCTCAGTACGCGAACTGGTCCAGCAGCTCGTCGAAGAGCGTTTCGATCTCCAGGTCCTCGACGGGGCCGCCCTTGCGGAACTTGGCGTAGCGCGTGGTGGCTTCGAGCCGCGACAGCTCGTCCGTCCACCGCGCGTGCTCGGCGTCGTCAGGAATCCCGGCCAGGAGCCGCAGCGCCTCGATCTCCAGCACCTGGTCGCCGCCGGCGCGGGCACCCTCCAGCATGGCCCGCCCGACGCTTCCCGCGTGCTCGTGGCTCCCCGCCTCGCGCAGGGTGCACCCCAGCCGGTTCAGCACGTACACGGTGTTCAGGTCGCCCCGTACCTCGGGGGAGAGCTGCACCACCACGCCGGCCATCTGCGCGAGCAGCCCCGTGGCGCGCTCGGTCTGGCCGGCGGCCAGCAGCGCCTCGCCGCGGCGCACCCGGAACACCGCGCGGTGCCATCCGCTGGTCTGGCGCTCGGCGGACAGCGCCACCTCGTGCGCCTCCTCGGGATCGCCCAGGCGCGCGAGGGCCACCACCGCCGCCTCGTCGCCCACGCGCTGCAGGGTGGGGCGGGTGTCGTCGGCCAGGGCGGCCCGGAAGGCCATGATCTCGTCCCAGCGGCGGTTCAGCAGGAGCGCACGGAAGGTGTCCATCACCCGCACCGTCTCCAGGAACGCCTCGAACTCCTCGCGCGTGGGCGTCACGGCCGCCCACGCGCCCGAGTCGATGCGCGCGCACCCGGCCATCAGCTCGCCGTCGCGCGCGTACTGGGCCAGCGCCCCGAAGCGCGCCACGGCCGCCTCCCACTGGCCGCGCAGCACCTCCAGCCGCCCCAGGTTCACCCAGGGCTGGGCCGCGTAGGCGTTCAGCCCCGGGTCGCCCAGCACGCGAGCGCGCCGGGCGTGCCACTCGATCTGCGTTTCGCACAGGGTGCCGGCCAGCGTGCCGCGCCCCAGGTGCGCGGCCATCAGCGCCGCGTTGTTGCCGATGGAGCCGACCTCGCCGGCCAGGTTGCGCGCGTCCAGCCCGGCGGCGCGCGCGGTCTCCAGCCGGCCCATCAGCTCCACCGCCCAGTCCACCAGCGGCTTGCGGCCGATGCGGTCGGTGGGGCTCAGGAGCACCGCGCCCGGGACGGTTGCGGCCGCCGGGGCCGCGGCGCGCGGCGGGGCGGGGGAAAGGGTGGCGGTCATGGGCGCGCTCCTCAGACGGGCTGGGGTTCGGCGGCGCGCGCCGCGGCGGCCTCGGCCATGTCGGCCATGGTGAAGCGCATCTCGCGCTTCAGGTTGCTCTTCACCGTGCAGCAGGTGCGCGTTCCGCTGGTCACCCGCGACAGCGGGCAGTGGCCGCCCTGGCACCCCGGAAGGACGTGGCAGCTCTGGCACATGGCGTCGGTCTCGAAGTGGGGGTTCACCCACTTGCTCATGTTCAGGTCGTCCAGCTCCAGCGAGCCGTCGGGGTGCAGCTGCCCCACGCGGTTCTCGGGCATGTCGTACAGCGCGATCGTGCACTTCATCAGCTGACCGGTGGCGCCCACGATCAGGTTGAAGGGGCGCGCGGCGTAGCACACCTGGCTGCCCAGCGTGGCGATCTCGCGGATCCCCGCCTCCTGGCCCAGCTGCAGCTGCTTGGCCCGCTCCTGCAGCTCGCGCATGTAGGTGCGGCTGTCGGTGGTGCCGCAGGTGTCCAGGTTGGCGTCGTTGGCGCCGCCCCACTTGCCCACCGCGCGGAAGCGCATGCGGAAGCGCGTGTCGCCGCCGAACTCCTCGCTCATGGCCTCGAGGAAGGGCCCCAGCTTGGGGAAGTTGCTGCGGTCGAAGTTCACGCGCAGGTCCACGCCGAACTCCTCGCCGCGGCGCTCGCGCAGCGAGCGCAGGTTGTCGAGGATGGTGGAGAAGGTGCCGCTGCCGTCGCGCCCCACGCGCTTGCAGTCGTGCTCCTCGGCCAGCCCGTCGAGCGTGATCTGGAAGTTGCGGCACCCCCACTCCAGCAGGTGTGTGGCGCGCTCCTCGGTCAGGAGGTACGCGTTGGTGGTCATGTGCTGGCCGTAGCGGATCCCGTGTTCGTCGCAGGTCTTGCGGAAGTAGGGCGACAGATCGCTCACCGCGTCCCAGCCGTACAGCGGCTCGCCGCCGAACCACGAGACGCTGAACTCCTTCAGCCGCGGCGCGCGCTGGTCCAGCAGCGCCTTGATCCCCTGCCGCGTCTCGGGGGTCATGGTGCCGCGCTCGAACTTCTCGTAGCAGTACACGCAGCGGAAGTTGCAGTCCTCGCTGGCCAGCAGGATCAGCTGCAGGGTGTCCTGCCGCCACTGGTCGTTGGCGTAGCGGTAGCGGAAGATGTCCAGCTCGTTCACGCCCTCGCGCACCAGGTAGCCGCGGCGCGTCAGGTACTCGCCCGCCTTGCCCAGCGGCTCGCGGACCCCTTCCACCGACAGCGCCTCGAGCACGCGGTCGCGGTCCTTGGGGGCGAAGACGCTGATCGTGCCGTTCAGCGTGTTCCACAGCATCAGCCGGCCGTCGTCGCCGACCGCGCGCGCGTTGTAGCGCGAGGGGACCCAGCGCTGCGCGGCCTTGTAGCGCAGCTGCACCAGGGATGTCGTGGCGAGGGCGGTACCGTTGCGGTCGTGCGGGGACTCGAACATGTCGGTGGTCGGCGTCATCACTCGTCATCTCCTGGTTCGTTGGGTCGCCGCCCGGCGCGCATCGCCCGGCGCCCTCTCCACCTTCGCCCGGGCATGGCGCCCGGGCGAAGGTGCGGCACCGTCCCGCGTCAGCCGAGAGCGGGCTCGCGGCCGCAGTTGCTGTTGGACGTGCAGCCCTGCGAGCAGTTGGTGTTGTCGCCGATGATGCCGCCGGCGGCGTCCTCGAGCTCCTCGACCGACAGCTCGTCTTCGCGGATGTCCTTGGGGTCGGCCATGTGTGCCTCCGGGTGTGGGAGAGATAATGAGACGGGTGAGCCTGCGGGGGGAACCGGGAGGCAGGCGTTGTGCCGTTTCCCGCCCCTTTTACAAGCGCTTCCGCCGCACTCACTTGCGCCGCGCACGCCTCCGTCCGGCGCGGCTCTCCCACGGCGCCCGGCGTCTACGGATAGACCGGGGGCTCTACTCGCCCGTGCCGGTGCTCCATCGTGTTCGAAGGTGTCTGTATTGCTCCCCCGCGCGTGCGCCGGTGCGATTCCGCACTTCCCGAACTGCCTCCCGGCCGCCTCACCGAGTACATTCCTCTCGCCTCCGCCGCTATGCGCACCCGCTACGCCGCGGCGGTGGCGGAGAAACCGACCTGGTCACTGAGGATCTACTGTGGGAAGGCAGCCCTGGGTGCAGTTGGTGTTGATGGTGCAGTGGAGGTTGTCACCGTCTCCGCCTGCTGCTGCTTCGAGTTCTTCGACGCTCAGCTCCCCGTCTTCGGCGCGGAACTCCTTGGGGTCGGACATGCATTCCTCCACTGATAGGGTTGAGTGGGATCGTACCGTCGGGGACATACTTGAGCATATCATGCGCCATTTGGGTCATTCGATTGAAGTACGTGCGGGGCGGCCCATTACGCGTTTTCTGCCAATGAATTGCGAATTGGCCCATAGAGTTCTGCTGCCTGTTGTAGACCAAAGGCTCTATCGCGGTAGTGCCACACCGCTACACACAGGCATGCAGGATTGTTGGCACAAACCGACGGGGATCGTGGGCGGGGCGAGATCACTTCTGAGCGAACAGGGGGTTACCGCAAATAGACACATAGAATTACTCACAATGTCCAGAAAGCCCAGCGGCCCCGCGCATCCGTGGATGCGCGGGGCCGCTGGTCGCGCGCGCGCGCCCTCGCGCGCGATGCTGCTTCTGAGCCTTACAACGCCTGGGCGGAGCAGCCGCCGCTGCAGTTGGTGTTCGACGTACAGGCCTGCGTGCAGTTGGTGTTGTCGCCCTCGACGCCACCGGCCACGGTGTCGAGCTCGTCGACGGACAGCTCGTCGTCGTCGCGCAGATTCATGGGCTCGGACATGGTGCCTCCATTCGCGGTGATAGATGTGCAGGATGACCGCGGCGGGGGAAGGCACGAGACATACCGGTTCCTGCCAAACCGCGATGTTGTTGCAGGATAGGAGTTTGCGCGGACGGGGCCGCACCCGGCGCGGATCGCGGATGCGCGCCGGGCGTCTACCGGTAGACCGGACGCTCTATCGTCCCGGGCCCGGGCGTCGCGCCGCGGCCATCTCCGTCATAGCGTGGCGGCCTGGCAGCTGGCTCCGTTCGGAGGGGGCGGATCGCAGACGCAGTTGATGTTCGGCTCGATGCTCCCTCCGGCGGCCGAATCGAGCTCGTCGACCGAAATCTCCTTCTCCTCTTCCCGCGGTTCCTCTGGATCGGCCATGATCGCCTCCGGAGCGAAATGAAAACCGCCGCACGGCGGGAGCCGGGCGGCGGAGCGACGCGCGGAGGCCGTTACGCGTAGATCGGTCCCTGGGTCGGTTCCTTGACGACCGGGCCGCAGCTGCTGTTCGACGTGCAGCTCTGCGAGCAGTTGGTGTTGTCGCCCAGCCCGCCTGCCGCCGCGTCGAGCTCTTCCACCGACAGTTCGTCGTCGCGCCTGGGATCGTCGGCCATGGGTGCCTCCGTTTGCGGTGATGAGATGTGCATCCCTCTGCGTCCGGAAGAAGGCACGAGGCATACCGTCCGGGCCCGAATCGCCAGGCCAGTGCAGGGCAATAACTTGCGCCGATTCGACAATATCCTTGAGCGATCGGGGACGCGCGCCGGGGGTCTACCCGTAGACCGGATGCTCTATCGCGGGGGCCCCGCCTCCACCTTCGCGCGAGCGGAGAAGCCGTTCCACCGCCGGTAGAAACGAGAACCGCCGCCCGGCGGGAGCCGGGCGGCGGAGCGACGCGCTGGCGGCGTTACACCCAGACCGGTCCCGTGGTGGGTTCCTTGGTCCCGCCGCAGTTCGAGTTCGAGGTGCAGCCCTGCGAGCAGTTGGTGTTGTCGCCGATCACGCCGCCGGCCACGCTGTCGAGCTCTTCCACCGACAGTTCGTCTTCGCGCCTGGGATCGTCAGCCATGGGTGCCTCCGTTTGCGGTGATGAGATGTGCATCCGTCTGCGTCCGGAGGAAGGCACGAGGCATACCGTTCGCGCCCCGATTCGCCAGGCCGGTACCGGGCATGAACTTGTGCCGATTGCGACCATATTCTTGGGGGTCGTCGTGGCTCGCGCCGGAGATCTAACCATAGACCCGATGCTCTATCGCGAGGGCCCCGCCTCCACCTTTTTCGCGAGCGGAGAAGCCGTTCCATCGCCCGATAGAAACGAGAACCGCCGCCCGGCGCGAGCCGGGCGGCGGTGTGCACGCGTGCGGAGGTTACACCCAGATCGGTTCCTTGGTCCCGCCGCAGTTCGTGTTCGAGGTGCAGCTCTGCGAGCAGTTGGTGTTGTCGCCCTCGACGCCGCCGGCGACCGTGTCGAGCTCCTCCACGGACAGTTCGTCGTCGTGCGCGTTCCTGGGATCGGACATGAGGTGCCTCCAGGGTAGAGATTCCACCGGGTGAACGTCCCTCTGGAAGGCAGGCTGCATACCGTTTTTCACCCTGTGGGCTAAGTCCCTGCGTTGCAAACCATTTGCGTGGATTCCGGGCCGGATCTCCAGGAACGGCGGCGAGGGGCGGGGATTCTATCCATAGAAGGCGCGCTCTATCGCCAGCGCTCCCGTTCCAGCACCGTCAGGCATCTCCCGGCAGCGACCAGCCCCGCCCGGAGCGCGTCCGGGCGGGGCTGATTGCGTTCTGTCGATCGATCAGGATGAGCCGATCAGGCGATCAGAACTCCTTCACCTGCTGGATGGCCTTGAACACGTCCTCGGGCTCGGGAAGAATGGCGCGCTCCACCTGCGGCGCGTAGGCCACCCACGTGTCCAGCGAGGCCACGCGCTTCACCGGCGCGTCCAGCCAGGGGAACAGCTCGTCGGCGATGCGGGCGGCGATCTCGCTGCCGATCCCCCAGCTGAGCGAGTCCTCGTGCGCCACGATCACGCGGTTGGTGCGCTTCACGCTCCCGGCGATCGATTCCATGTCGAACGGGCTGAGCGTGCGCAGGTCGATGACCTCGGTGCTGATCCCCATCTGCTCCTCGGCCATCTTCGCCGCCACCACCGAGCGCTGCACCAGCGCCCCGCAGGCGACGACGGTCACGTCGGTCCCCTGGCGCACCGTGCGGGCCTTGCCGAAGGGGATCATGAAGTTGGCGCCCGGATACACGCCCTTGTTGTAGACTTGGCGGTACAGGTGCTTGTGTTCCAGGAAGAGCACCGGGTCCTCGCTGCGGATGGCCGTGCGCAGCAGCCCGGCCGCGTCCATCGCGGTGGAGGGGAGGACCACGCGGAGGCCGGGGCAGTGCGCGAAGATCGACTCGCCGGTCTGCGAGTGGTAGATGGCGCCGCCCTTCAGGTACCCGCCGTAGGTCACGCGGATGACCACGGGCGAGGCGTAGGTGTTGTTGGACCGGTAGCGCATGGTCGCGAGCTCGTCGCGGATCTGCATCATGGCCGGCCAGATGTAGTCGAAGAACTGGATCTCGACCACGGGCTTGAGCCCCCGCACCGCCATCCCCACCGCGCGGCCCACGATGTTGGCCTCGGCCAGCGGCGAGTTGAACACGCGCGTGCCGCCGAACTCGCGCTGCAGGCCGGCGGTCACCTTGAACACGCCGCCCTTTCCCTTCACCTGCTCCAGGATCTCCTCGCGCGAGCAGTCGGCCACGTCCTCGCCGAAGACCACGATGCGCGGGTCGCGCCGCATCTCGTCCTTCAGCGTGGCGTTGATCAGGTCGACCATCGTGGTCTCGTTCCCGCTGAAGCGCGGGTCGTCCTCGGTGTCGAACTGCTCGGCCGTGGGGTCCACGTCGGGCGAGAACAGGTAGCGCATGGCCGTCGACGGGTCCGGCTGCGGCGACTGGAGCGCCTCGTCGGTGGCCGCCTGCACCGCGGCGTTCACCTCGGCCTCCACCTGCTTGAGATCATCCTCCGTGGCGTACCCCAGCTCCTGCAGGAGCGCGGCGCAGCGGACCAGCGGGTCGCGCTTCTGCTCCTCGGTGCGCATGGCGTCGGTCTTGTAGAACTTCTCGTCGTCCGACAGCGAGTGCGAGTAGGGGCGGATGACCCTGGCGTGCACCAGCGCCGGGCCCTGGCGCGTGCGGCAGTACTCCGCCGCGCGCCCGATGGCCTCGTAGCTGTCCACCACGTCGGTGCCGTCGCAGGTCTGGATGAAGAGCCCCGGGAAGCCCGACACCAGCTTGCTGATGCTGCCGCCCGCGGTGTTCACCTCGACGGGGACGGAGATGGCGTACTCGTTGTCCTCGACGATGTAGAGGACGGGGAGCTTCAGGTTGCAGGCGGTGTTCAGGCTCTCCCAGAACTCGCCCTCGCTGGTGGTTCCGTCGCCCGTCGTCACCCAGACGATGTCGTCGTCCTTCGCGCGCGTGGTCTCGATCAGCGGCTCGCCCACCTTCAGCGCGCGGACGCCCGCCTCGGCGGTGCCCACGGCCTGCAGGAACTGCGTCCCGGTCGGAGACGACGTGCTGACGATGTTCAGGTGCGGATGGCCCCAGTGGCTGGGCATCTGCCGCCCGCCGGAGCCGATGTCGGCCTCGGCGCCCACGGCCTGCAGCATCTGCTCGAGCGGCGTCATCCCCAGCGCCAGGCAGAAGGCGCGGTCGCGGTAGTAGAAGTAGAACCAGTCGTAGCCGGGGCGGGCGTGCGCGGCCGCGGCCACCTGGATGCCCTCGTGGCCGGCGCCGGAGATCTGGAAGAAGATCTTGTTCTGCTGCTTGAGCTGGATCTCCTTGTCGTCCAGCCGCCGCGCCAGGAGCATGGTGCGGTAGAAGCCGAGCAGGGTGCTGCGGTCCAGCGAGGTGGCCGGCTCCGCCCTGGGCTTCCTGCGGGTCGTGGTCGCCATTCGTCTGCTGATCCTGAGATTGTTCAACGACCGGCCAGAGTCCCGGCCGGGCCCGTTCACTGTAGTGAGTTAGACCAGTACCAACATACCCCGCGTGCAGGTCAGGGGCCAGTAGCGGCGGTGCTCTGATCAAGGTCCCTGGCAGTGGTAGCGCGGCCTCACAGAGCTACTCTAACCACTCTATCTCGTAGGTTGCTCCGGCGGGGGAGTAGAGGCGCACTCCGGAGTCCGTGTGAACTGATCGCCAATCACGCTCAGCAATATTTTCAAGTACTTGGTCCGGAAGATCACGATACCTTTGGTAGCGCGTGACTGCCTCGAGGGCATCGAGCGGTAACTCACCGCTGAAGCGTACGCCTCGGTACGCGCGAAGTGCTCTCGGAAGGGGTGTCGCCCATCGAATATCTCGTTGAACGCGGATCGTGTTGTCTATTACGGTTCGACCGGCCGCACGGCTCTGATCGATGTCGATTCGTAACGCGGTATCCAGCCGCTCCGGAGCCTCTCGGACATACGAGAGACTTGCCGCCGTTGCCGAAAGCTCAAAAACGGCGAGCTCCTTTGCAAAGGAAACCTGCTCTGTGCTACGGCGAATCTCTCCCTCGGAGTATTTGCGGAGTTCTTGTCGGGAGTCGGGCTTCTCTGGATCATGTACAGCGATAAGGGGCTGCTCGGTCTGCTCGTATTGTGGGATGTAGACTCCGACCACGAGTTGATGGATCAGGCGCTGGGCTCCGAGTGCGGTCAGACTTCGCTTCTGGGGCGTTCCTCGCGCCAGCGCTCGACGCAACTCTGCCTGCGACGTCTGAGTTCCTTTGCACTCGACAACGCTGATTGCACCCGTCGCATCGTAAGCGATGTAGTCGGGGGATTTTGCCGGACCGCGCTTGGCTTGGCGCCGAAGGAGCCACTGACCGCGCTCGAGTACGTTGACGACGTACAGCGTGTCGGCATACCTGCGGAAATTCAGCAGATGCTGTAAGACCCATGTTCCGAATCCCACCCCGAAGTCGTCGCTTGCAACGGTTTTCTGATGTGGATCAATGTGGGTCCATTCGCGACGCAATCGGGTCACGCCACCAGGAAGGAATGCAGGATAATACCTCAGCCATGCCCAACAGTCTGCTAATGTGAACCCATGCAATGCTGGCGGGCGTGTCCAGATGCCTGCGAAAAGCAGTGCGGCATCAAGATCGATGTCGATCGACCCTTGCCGCGCTGCGGCAACCAGTGCACCCGGCGGCGGAACGTTGCCCCAAGTTGCAGGGTCAATCTCAAACCGAATCGGACGGTAGTCAGGCATCCCTTAAGAGGGTAGCTAGGTGGAGATCCGAGCGGGTAGAACGCCCTCTCGACGAACGCTCGTATTGGACTAACTCACAAACTCGTTTTCGCAACTGTGCCCCGGCCCGGTGTTTTCGCAAGGGCGAACTGCGGTACGCACCCGGCGTCACGAACCAGTGGCCCGCGAACGCCCGCGCCGCGCGATAAGCAGCACGGCGCCCAGCACCACCACCAGCGCCACGAACGCGAGCCACCCATCCACCAGCTTCCGCGTCCCCCAGAAGACCGGGTCGACGCCGGGGACGGCCTTCGTCAGGTAGCCGTAGAACTTCAGCCAGAAGATCCAGCCGGCGTGGATGCCGATGGAGGTGAGGATGTCGCCGGTGAAGTGGTAGGCGAGCGCGAGCACGCACCCGGCCAGCGTCAGGTTCAGGAACGCGGGGACCAGGCCGCCCGACTGCGCCATCCCGCCGAGCATCGTCGGCAGCACGCGCAGGCCGCTGAGCCAGCCGATCTGCGGGGGGTTGGCCGGACGCGCCATGAAGTGGACGATGGCGTAGATGGCGCTGCTGGCCACCAGCGCCGCGCCCCACGGCATCGCGCGCCTCAGCCCGCCGAAGATGGCGCCGCGGAAGAGCAGCTCCTCGATCACCGCCACCGCGAGCGCCGTCGCCAGCGCGCCGGCGAAGTGGCCGGCCAGCTGCCCCGGCGTGCGCGGGCTCAGCGCGCGTCCGCCCGCCGCCAGCGCGACCCCGCACACCGCCGCGAGCGAGACGAAGCCCAGCGCGAACCCCGCGGCCACGCGCCGCCAGCGGATGGCGCGCGGGTCCAGCCCCACGTCCGCCCAGCGCCGGATGCCCGACGCGCGGACGTAGAAGGGAACGCCGACCAGCGCCACCAGCAGCAGCGAGCGGTTCACCACGCGCGCGAACGACGTCCGCGCCAGCTTCGTCCCCGGCGCGACCGCCTGCAGCGCGTGGTACAGCCACGGCGCCAGCAGCGCCCCGCCGATGAAGACGGCGATCAGGAACAGCACGAGCGCCAGCAGCGGCCGCCCGGTGCGGCCGTTCTCGGAAGATCGAGTCACGTGCGATGAATTCGGGATGGAAGCCCGGTCGGCTGTGCTTCGTGAGCCAACCATAGACGCGGACGCCGGTTGCGGTTCCGCGCCCCCTCGGGAGGCGATCGGCGCGAGACGGACGCCGCCAACCGCCGCCGGGCCGGCATCCCCAGGAGTCGGGAATCTTACCATTCCCGCGGCTGTCCCGTAATGTTCGGCAGGTGGATTGTGCTCACCGCGCGGCGCTCATGGAGCGGTTTCCGCGATTTTCCTTGTGTCCCGCTGCAAGGCAGGTCCATATTTCGTCCGATCCCACCGCAACCCAGTCCCCACCGGCTCCCCGCGCGCCCGCGGCCGCGCGGGTCGCGCCGGAGGTGTGGCGCATCACCACCCCCATGCCCGGCCGCCCGCCGGAGGTACACGCGTACCTCGCCCGGCTGGACGCCGGGTGGATGCTGGTGGACGGCGGATTGGGGACGGAGGAGGCCTGGGCCGCGCTCGAGGCCGGCGTCCGCGAGGCGGCGGGGGGATGGAGATCGGTGTCGGTGCACGTGGTGACGCACATGCACATGGACCACGTGGGGCTGGCCGCCCGCGTCCGCGAGGCCAGCGGCGCGCCGGTGCTGATGGGCCGCCTGGATGCCGAGCGAATGGCGCACGCCGCCGCGCACCCCGACGACGAGGCCGCCTACCGCCGCGACCTCTTCCGCCGCTGCGGAGCCCCGGCCGACTGGATCGACGCGGTCGAGAGCGGCCATGCGCGGGCCCGTCCTCTCGCCCCGCCGGTCACGGTGGACGGGGTGCTGGACGGGGAAGCGGGCGACCTGTTCGGCGCGGCGGGGTGGCGGTTCGCGTGGACGCCGGGGCACACCGCGGGGCACATCTCCCTGCACCGCCCGATGGACGGCGTGCTGATCGCGGGGGATGCGGTCCTCCCGCGCATCACCCCCACGCTGGGCGTGAACCGGCAGCGCGCGGACCCGGTGGGCGACTACGTGGCGGCGCTGGACCGGCTGGAGGCGCTGGGCGCGCGCCTCATCCTCCCCGGCCACGGCGACCCGGTGGCGGACGGCGGCGCCCGCATCGGCGAGCTGCGCGCCGCCGCCGGGGGCGAGACGGAGACGGTGGCCGCGCTGGTGGACGAATCTCCCGCCACACCGTGGGAGCTGGTGGAGCGCCGCTATCCCGGGCGCGAGATGGGCGCCGCCACGCGGATGCTGGCGCTGCGCGAAACGCTGGCGCACCTGGACCGGCTGGCGGGCGCCGGGCGGGTGGCGCGCGAGCGGGGCGGGGACGGAGCCGAGCGCTTCCGGCGGATGCCGGCGGGCTGACACACGGAGCGAAAGTCGATGATCCAGAAGCTTTTCCTGCTGCTGCTGGTGGGCGTGGCCGCGGTGGTGATGGTGCCGCAGCTCCGCGCCAGGGTGTGGCCCAAGGTGCAGCCGGCGCTGAACCCGCTGTACGAGTGGAGCGCCAAGAACCGGGTGAACGAGATCCGCGAGCTGGTGAAGCGCGCCGACGCGCAGGGGCACACCGTGCCGCCCGGCAACGGCTTCGCGCACTTCGTGGACAGCGAGGACCTGACGGAGAACGCGTCTCAGGACCCGTGGGGAAACCCGTACTACATCGTCTTCAGCGGCACCACCTTCCAGATCGGGTCGGCGGGGAAGGACCGCGAGGCGGGCACGGCCGACGACATCCTCTCCAACCCCGACGCGGTGACGCACGCGCCGGAGCGGAGGTTCTAGAACAGATAGTCCTGAGTGCCAAGTCCTAAGTCCTAAGTAAGTGCTGAGTGCTGAGTGCGCCCGGGCGCGAAGTCTGCTTTCTCCACTTAGGACTTAGGACTTAGGACTTAGGACTTAGGACTTGGCACTCAGCACTCAGCACTTCGTTGGAAACGAGAATGGGGATGGGAGGCGAGGGACGATGCTGAAGGTGGGCTTGACGGGGAACATCGCCGCGGGGAAGAGCACCGTGGCCAGCGTCTGGCGCGGGCTGGGGGCCACCGTGATCGACGCCGACGAGCTGGCGCGGCGCGCGGTGGACCCGGGCACGCCGGCCTTCGCCGCCATTGCCGCGGAGTGGAACGAGGTGGTGGAGCCGGGCGGCGGGCTGGACCGCGCGGCGCTGCGCCGCATCGTGTTTTCCGACCCCGACGCGCGCGAGCGGCTGGAGCAGATCGTCCACCCCGCCGTCGCGGCGCTCCGCGGCGAGCTGTACGCCGAGGCCGAGGCGCGCGGCGACCGGGTGATCGTGGCCGACATCCCCCTGCTGTTCGAGGTGGGGCTGGTGGACGAGTTCGACGTGGTGGTGCTGGTGGACGCGACCGAGGAGGTGCGGCTGGCGCGGCTGGTGGGCGACCGCGGGCTGGATCCCGAGGAGGCGCGCCGCATCATCGCCGCGCAGATGCCGGCGGAGCTGAAGCGCGCCCGCGCCGACTTCGTGATCGAGAACACCGGCACCGTGGAGGAGGTGGAGCGGCGCGCCCGCGAGGTGTGGCTGGAGCTGCAGATCCAGTCGGCGGAGCGCGCGCGTGGCTGAGGGCGGCCGGCTGCGGGTGGAGATGCACTGCCACACCCGCGCCTCGAAAGACTCGCTGAACCCCTACGACGGCATCCTCCCGGCGATGGACGCGGCCGGGATCGACCGGCTGATCGTGACCGACCACGACCGCGTGGACGGCGCGCTGCGGATGCACAGTCTGGCGCCGGACCGCATCATCGTGGGCGAGGAGGTGCGCACGAAGGAGGGGCCGGACCTGATCGGCATCTTCCTGACCGAGCTGATCCCCAGGTACACGCCCATGCGCGAGACCTGCGAGCGGATCCGCGCGCAGGGCGGCATCGTCTACGTTCCCCATCCCTTCGACACGCGCCGCCGCGGCGGCGGCGAGCTGCTGGACGGGATCGCCGATCTGGTGGACGTGGTGGAGGCGCACAACGCCCGCACCTTCAAGCCCGAGGTGAACCAGCAGGGCGAGGCGTGGGGGCGCGAGCACGGCAAGCTGCTGGGCGCCGGGAGCGACGCGCACACGCTGGGGGAGATCGGCACCGCGTACGTGGAGGTGCCGCCGTTCGAACCCGACCGCGACTCGTTCCTGGCCGCGCTGGCGAGCGCCACCCTCGTGCGCGGCACCTCGCCCTTCCGCGTCACCGTCTACTCCACGTACGCAAACCTCCGCAAGAAGATCGTGCCGGAGTGAGGGCGGAGGCGCGGAATCGAATCGTCGATTCCCCGCCTTCTTGCGTCATCCGACATCAAAGCCGGTCGGGCTCGCGCTCAAAGTCGATGTTCATCCCCGACAAAAACCCGCGGAGTTTGCGCGGATCCCGGGCAGGAACGAGTGTGATCCCGGTCGCCGTAGCGGCGATCACGAGTTCGTCCCCCGGGCTGATCCCGAGCTTCCGGCAGAGTTCCGGCGGCAGCGAAAGCTCGTAGCCGGGCGATATCGTCACGGTCTTCACCGCGGCCTCCTCCCCGGTTTCGATCTCCCAAGGTAGTCGTGCGCATCGTCACCTGGAACTGCTGCCGCGGGCCGTTCGCGGCGAAGACGGCGTTCCTGCGCGAGCTGGCGCCGGACGTCGCCGTCGTGCAGGAGTGCGCGCGGCCGGCGGAGGAATCCGAGCGGGTACGATGGATCGGGGAGAACCCGCGGCAGGGGATCGCGGTGATGGCGGGGGAGGGATGGGCGGTCGATCCGGTCGAGGCCGATGCGGCGCTGCCGAGGTGGATCGTGCCCTTCCGCGTCAGCGGACCAATCAGCTTCACGCTGATTGCCGTGTGGGCGATGCCGGACCGGGGGAGCTACTCGCGCGCGGTCTGCCACGGCATCGACGCGCTTTCGGGACTCATCACCAGCGGGCCGGCGGTGATGGCGGGCGACTTCAACGCGAACCCCGTCTTCGACCGCAAGCGCCTGCGGTGGACGTACGCGGCGATCGAGGCGCGGCTGCACGCGCTGGGGCTGGCCAGCGCCTACCACGAATTCCATCGCGAGCCGCCGGGCGGGGAGTCGCGCGCCACGTACTACCACATGTGGCGGCCGGACCTCGCGTATCACCTCGACTACTGCTTCGTCCCGCGCGAGTGGCTGCCATCGATCCGCGACGTACGCGTCGGCTCGTTCGACGGGTGGCGCGGGCGCAGCGACCACCGGCCTGTCGTGGTGGATCTGCATCCGTGAACAGACACGGAGGCACGGAGGACTGCATGCGAGTCCTCCGTGCCTCCTTCGATGTCCGCTGGCTCGGCGTGGCGACGGGTTACGAGACGATCGCCAGCACGACGTGGATGACCCAGATCATCGAGACGAGGATCACCGGCATGAGGGTGAGGCCCACGGCGAAGATGAGGCCCTGCCGGAAAAGGAGCGGCCCCACGTCCGGCGCGCGCCGCCCCCACACCGCACGCGCGGCGAGCTCCAGGAGCCAGCCCATCGTGTAGCACGCGTTCGCCGCCACCGCGTATGCCGCCGCGAACGCGAGCATCGGCAGGGCCTGGGGCGCGCCCATGGTGTGCGGCGGGAGCAGGAGGAAGAGCGAGACGCACGCGAGCGTCGCCAGCCCGGTGGCGCCCACGACCTTGTTGAACAGCAGGCGCCGCGACTCCCACCAGCGCAGCGTGGACAGCGGCGTGCGCCGCAGGTCCGGCACGGGATACAGCACTTCCACCAGCTGGGACATCGATCACCTCCACCCGATCTCGTGTTTCCGTTCGACTGGCCGAAGAGTAGCCGGTCTCCCATCGTCCGTCAAGTACTTTGTGTTGCAGAGTCGATACCGTGGGACATTCATCGGCCTGGATGCGTGAAGCGCCAGCCGGGATCTCGATCCTCCTTCCGCTTCTCCGACCCTCCGTGCGATCCACCTGCTTTTCATCGGCCCGAAAACGTCTGCGGTTTACGCTGGGTGCGGGCGGCGCTAGGTTCGTCGCCTCACATCCAGATCGAGTGAAAGCGACGATGACGGACTACAGCGATTCCCCGCGACGCGAGGCCCCGGTGGACCTCGCGTCGGTGTTTCTGGGGCCCAAGGCCGAGAACGCCGACGTCTTCGAGCGGCTGCTGCTGGAGGCGGTGCGCGACCATGTATTCTGGCGGCGCAACTTCCACCCCGAGGACGGCTTCGAGGTGACCGAGGCGGAGAAGCGCACGCCGGCGTACGAGCGCTCCATCACCACGCTGGCGCAGGAGCTGATGGGGCTGCTGGGCGAGCTTAAGGCCGGCGTGCCCTTCTTCAGCCCGCGCTACATCGGGCACATGAGCAGCGACCTGACCATGGCCAGCCTGGTGGGGTACTTCGCCACCATGCTGTACAACCCCAACAACGTGGCGGCCGAAGCCAGCCCGGTGACCACGCGGATGGAGCTGGAGGTGGCCGGGCAGCTGGCGCGGATGATCGGGTACGACCCGGCGCGGCAGTGGGGGCACCTGACCTCGGGCGGCACGGTGGCCAACTTCGAGGCGCTGTGGGTCGCGCGGAACGTGAAGTATCTCCCCGTGGCCGTGCGCTGGGCGGCCGACGAGCTGGGGCTGGCCGGCATCGGCGTGCGGCTGCCGGGCGGCGAGGGCGCGGACCTGCGGGCGATGGACCTGTGGCAGCTGCTGAACGTGGCGCCCGAGGCGTCGCTGGACCTGCTGGAGCACTTCCGCGACCGGGTGGGCGACGGGATGGCGGCGGCGAACGCGGTGACGCGGCACTCGCTGGCGGGGCTGGGCTACCAGGAGTTCGGGCGCCGCCTGGCCACGCAGTTCGGCGACGCCTTTCCGCCCGCGGCGGTGCTGGTTCCGTCCACCGCGCACTATTCGTGGGAGAAGATCTGCCGCGCGCTGGGGATTGGCGGGGCGCAGCTGGTGCACGTGCCGGTGGACGCGCGCTTCCGCATGGATCCGGACGCGCTGCGGTCCACGCTCGGCACGCTGGCCGGGCGCCGCCAGCCGGTGATCGCCTGCGTCTCGGTGATCGGGACGACGGAGGAGAGCGCGGTGGACCGGCTGGATCTCGTGGCCGAGGTGCGCGACGAGGCGGCGCGGCGGCACGGGATCGCCTTTCATCTCCATGCCGACGCCGCGTGGGGCGGCTACGCGGCGTCGATCACCCGCGGCGCCGACGGCGAGCGGCGGAGCTACGAGCGCGCGCTGGCCGACTACGCGCCGGAGCCGTGGCCGCAGGAGGGGGTGTACCGCGCGCTGGTGGCGCTGGAGCGGACCGACTCGGTGACCATCGACCCGCACAAGCTGGGGTTCATTCCCTATCCGGCCGGCGCGGTGAGCTTTCGCGACCTGCGCGTGCGCGACCTGGTGGCGGTGGAGGCGCCGTACGTCTTCCACGCGGGCGGGAGCGACGCGTCGTACATCGGCCGCTTCATCTTCGAGGGATCGAAGCCCGGCGCGGCGGCCGCGGCGGTGTGGATGAGCCACAAGGTGCTGCCGCCGGACGCGCGCGGGTACGGCCGGCTGGTGGGCGAGACGGCGCGCGGCGCGCTCCTCCTGCACCGCCGCATCGCCGCGGGCGACTGGGCGCCGTTCCGGCTGGTGGCGCTCCCGGAGCCGGACCTGAACATCGTCTGCTTCGCCATCGGCCACCCGTCCCTCGTCTCGCTGGAGGAGACCAACGCGCTGGCGGACCGCGTCTACGGGGCCATGAGCGTTTCCGCCGGGCGGTCGGCGCGCGACCTGGAGTACGTGGTGACGAAGACGGTGCTGCGCGCGCACGAGTACGGCCGCGCGGCGGAGCCCGTCGTGCGCGAGTTGGGCTTCACGTACGACGACTACGAGCGCGCGGGCGGCGTGGGCGTGATCCGCTGCACGGTGATGGATCCGTTCTTCGCCGCGCGGCGGGGGAAGGAGGACTTCGTGGCCGGCTTCGCGAAGGCGCTGAGGAAGGTGCTGGAGCAGGTGCTCTGAACGGCAATCTCACGCAGAGACGCAGAGACGCAGAGACGCAGAGACGCAGAGAGCTCATCATCGAGCCGAATGGAAAGTCGCGGGCCTGGCCCAACACCGGCGACTGAAGTCGCAGCGTCGCAGCAACAACTACGGGAAGCCTCGCAAACTGCGCGAGGCTGTTCGGCTCGGAAGCTGGTTCCGGCTGCGGTGGACGAACGTCAGGGAAACGAAGCGGCAGCCGCGTCTGCGTGACGCGGCCGCCGCTTGCGCGGGGTTCCCTGTCCCCCGTCCCCTGTAACCTGTCCCCCTACTCCTGCACGTCTTCCTTCGCGGCGCGGAGATACTCGGACAGCGACGCCGGCGTGAGGTTGGACAGCTGGCGCAGGATGTCGGCCGTCTGGTCGACGATGGACGCGTTCTCGTCGCGCGTCAGCTCGTCGTCGAAGTCGAAGGTCCACGGCTCCTGCTCGCCCTCGTCCTCCTGCGTGGGGTCGATGCCGGCCAGCGGGTGGAACACCAGCGTGACGCCCAGCGCGCTGGTCTGGTCCTCGTACGGGCTGATCTCGGCCTCGGCCAGGTACAGCGCGCCGCCGTCCTCGAAGATCCGGAACCCCACCGCCATCCCCAGGATGTCGCCGCCCCCGTCGCCGTGCGCGTGCTCGTGATCCGTCATCCCATCATCTCCCGGCTCTTGAGTCCATGGATGGCAGGCCGCCCTCGGCCTGGCGGCCTGAAGATAGCCGCCCCCGCGATGAAGCGTAAGGCGCGTCCGGCCCTTCATCTTCCGTTCCACCGCCTGACCGCCGGCATCCCGGCGCCGCAAGAGAGTCAACGGAGGGAACATCCGTCGGGGCGCGGTCGGCTGCGTCCGCTTTCTCGCGGCACTTTCCCGCCACGGACGGGCATCGAGGTGCGGAAGTGCGGAAGTGCGGAAGTGCAGAAGTGCGGAAGTGCGGAAGTGCGGAAGTGCGGAAGTGCGGAAGTGCGGAAGTGCGGAAGTGCGGAAGTGCGGAAGTGCGTGAGGCAGCGTGTTGGACTTGCTGCCGGTGTAATCCCGGGCTCGTGTGAAAATGGACGGTGAAAATTGTGACTGTATGCTTCGTTACCTGCTACATAATCCTGCGGCAGATGGGTCGGTAGAAGTTATGAAAAATTACTTTAAAAGATCTTAACAGCTCGCATGGGCCGTAACGTTCCAACTGTCACCTCTGTTTCCGCGAAAATGCAATTATCTGCACTGTAGACAGATATGGTGTGTAGATGAACGGAGCGGGAGGGCTGGCGCGAATCTCCGAGGGCGTTTAGCTTCGGTTTCCCGATCTGAAAGATGTCCGATCCCGGTGTGTTTCCCCCCGGAAGCTGTTACTCGCAGCAGGACGAATCGATCAGCTTCGTGACAAACGTCTGTTTCTGACCGCGCACCCTGTGGACATCGTCCACACGGATTGCTGAGCCGACCCACCACACGGTTCGCACGCCGCGCCACAGATCCCGAAGTGACGTAGTGCGGACGGGAGGTGCACCTTGCGCCCCTTCGGTCTCGTTCTGGTTTCCGCCTCGGCCGCCGCGGCCGCGCTCCTGGCCCCGCACGCCGCGGCGGCGCAGGACCCGCACGCCGGGCACGCCGCCCACGCCGACACCGCGCACTCGATGCACGGGATGAGCGGGATGGGCAGCCCCGCTGCACCGGCAACATCTCCCCCATCCTCCGCCCACGACGGGCACGCCGCGCCCGGGCCCGACGCCCACGCGGCGCACGGTGCGTCCCCCCACGCCGCCTCGCGCGAGAGCACGGCGGTGCGCGTGCTGCGCGCGGACCTGGTGGCGCGCGGGGTGGGCGGCGGCGCGGCGGTGCAGGACGGCGAGACGGAGCTGCGCGTGCGCATTACCGACCCCGCGACCGGGCGGCCCGTGTCGCGCCTGGCGCCGTCGGCGTGGATCGACGTGCGACGGGGCGCCGGCAACACGCCGGCCGCCGAGTGCGAGCAGCGCATCGGCGCGCTGAACGAGAGCTCGATGATGGTGAAGCACGGGCAGATCTCGCTGGCCTCGCCGGTCGAGGACCTGAACGGGCACGTGCTGGCCGTCCTCGCCCGCCAGCCCGTCGTCGCGGTCCTCGATCCGCTGAAGGGGTTCGGGCGCACCAAGCTGCTGGCCGCCGTTCCCCTTCCCGCGCCGGGCGAGGACTGGGCGTCGACGCCGGACGACCGCCTGCTCTTCATCTCCATCCCCGACAGCGGGTCGGTGGCGGTGATCGACACGCACGACTGGAAGCTGCGCACGGTGATCCCCGCCGGCGCGCGGGCGGGGAAGATCGCCATGCAGCCGGGCGGGCACCGCGTGTGGGTGGCCACCGAGGGCGCGCAGCCCGGCTTCACCATCATCGACGTCGACCGCCTCGCCGTGGCCGGGCGCGTTCCGGCCGGTGCGGGGCCGCACGCCATCGCCTTCTCGGACGACGGGGCACGGGCGTACCTCACCAGCCGCACGGCGGGGACGCTCACCGAGGTGGACGCGGCCACGGGGCGCATCACCGCCGTCGTGCAGTCCGGCGACAGGCCGGCCGACGTGGCCTGGTCGCCGCGGCTGAAGCAGGCGTTCGTGGCCAACGAGGGCGATGGCACCGTGGCCGTCTTCGACCCCGCGCGCGGCGCGCTGGTGGGGCGGGTGCGCTTCGAGCCGGGGATCACCTCCATCCGCTTCGCGCCGGACGGCGACGGCGGCCACGCGATGCACGCGGGCGGCGGCGAGGAGCAGGCGCCGCCGCCGGGCGGGCGGCTGGCCTTCATCCTGAACCCCCGCGCGGGAACGCTGGAGCTGTACGACGCCGTCAGCCGCCGCTCGCTGCGGTCGCTCTCCGGCGCCGCGCAGGCCGACCAGGTGACGTTCACCGCCTCGTTCGCCTACGTCCGCGCCGCCGGCACGCCGCAGGTGGCCATGATCCCCCTCGCCAACCCGACCACGGGGGCCACGGGGATGCACGACGCCTTCCCCGCGGGCGACCTGGCGCCGGGCGCCGTGGGCGACACGCTGGGCGACGTGCTGGTGGCGCAGCCGGGGATGCACGACGCGATCTACGTGGCCAACCCGGCCGAGAAGATGGTCTACAGCTACCACTACATGGAGGGGATGCCCGTCCCCCACGGCGGCCTGAGCACCTACGACTTCGTTCCCCGCTCCATCCGCCCGGTGTCGCGGCGGCTGCGCGAGACGGAGCCGGGCGTGTACACGGCCACCGTGCGCATCGAGGACGCGGGGAACTACGACCTCGTCATGCGCAGCGCCGACCCGCACGTGGTGGGCTGCTACGCCTTCACCGTGGGCGCCGACCCGAGCCGCGCGACGGGTGACGCGGTGGCGGTGCAGCCGGTGGACGCGGTGCGCACGCTTCCCGTGGGCGCGGCGACGGTGCGCTTCCGCGTGGTCCGCCAGGGCGGCGCACCGGTGGACGGGCTGGCCGACGTGCGCGTGACGCTGGCCTCGCCCGAGGGGTGGCAGGGGCACGGCGACGCGCGCGCGATCGGCGGCGGCGTGTACGAGGCGCGCTTCGACGTTCCCGCCGCCGGGCTGTACGCCGCCGCGGTCGACATCCCCTCGCTGGGGGTGACGGCGCACGGGCGGCCGCCGCTGTACTTCCGCGCCGGCGGCCAGTGATCGCCCCCGCTTCCGCCGTGGCCGGCCCGGTGCGCGCGGACGAGCTTCCCGCGCAGGACTTCCTGGAGGAGGCCCGCCTTCTCCCCCGCGAGCGCGCGGGGGGGCGGCTGCGCGTGGCCTGCGCCGGGCGCCCCGATCCGCAGGCGATCGCCGAGCTGGAGGTGCTGTTCGGGCTGCCGGTGGAGCTGGAGCCGATGGCCGAGGCGGAGCTGCTGGACGAGATCCGCCGCGCCTGCGGCCAGCCCACCGCCGCGTCGTACGCCGCCGGGCTGGGCGGGGACGGGTCGGCGGCGGGGGGAGATGCGGACCTTGTCGCGCACGGCCTGGAGGAGATCGCCAACCAGGCGCCGGTCGTCCGCCTGGTGAACCTTCTCCTGGCCGAAGCGGTCGAGGCGGGCGCGAGCGACGTGCACCTGGAGGCCGAAGCGCGGACGATGCGGGTGCGCTACCGCGTGGACGGGGTGCTGCAGGAGGCGCCGACCCCGCCGCCGCACCTGCGCGCCGCGGTGGTCAGCCGGCTGAAGATCATGGCCGAGCTGGACATCGCCGAGCGGCGGCTGCCGCAGGACGGCCGCGTGCGGCTGCGCACGGGCGACCGCGAGCTGGACGTGCGCGTCAGCACCCTGCCGACCCTGCACGGCGAGTCGGTCGTCCTCCGCCTGCTGGACATCGAAGGGCAGCGGATCGACCTGGAAGGGCTGGGGATGGCGGAGGACACGCTCTCCGCCCTTCTCGGCTTCGCGGCGCGGCCGCACGGCGTGCTCCTCTCCACCGGGCCCACGGGGAGCGGGAAGACGACCACGCTGTACGCGCTGCTGGACCGCGTGCGCACCGGGCGCGAGAAGATCGTCTCGGTCGAGGACCCGGTGGAGTACGAGCTTCCCGGCGTGGCCCAGGTTCCCGTCCATCCGAAGCTGGGGCTGACCTTCGCGCGGGCGCTGCGCTCCATCCTCCGGCAGGACCCCGACGTCCTGCTGGTGGGCGAGATGCGCGACCCGGAGACGGCGGAGATCTGCATCCAGGCCGCGCTCACCGGGCATCTCGTCCTCTCCACCCTGCACACCAACGACGCGCCGGGGGCGCTGACGCGCCTCGTGGACCTCGGCGTCCCCGACTACCTCGTCTCCTCCACCGTCCAGGCCGTCCTCGCCCAGCGGCTGGTCCGCCGGGTGTGCGCGGCGTGCGCGGAGGCCTCGGCGCCGGAGCCGGCGGTGGCGCGCGAGATGGCGGCGGCCGGCTTCCCCGCCGACCGCGTGCTCCGCGGGCGGGGATGCGCCGCCTGCCGCAACACCGGCTACCGCGGGCGCACGGGGATCCACGAGCTGCTGACGGTGGACGACGAGCTGCGCGCCGAGCTGCTGCGCGCGCCCGGGACCGACCGGCTGCGCAAGGTGGCGCTGGAGCGGGGGATGCGCCCGCTGCGGGCAGACGGCTGGCGGCAGGTGGCCGCCGGCGTGACCACACCCGAGGATGTGCTGAGGGTCGCATGACGGAGCACCTGCTTCTCGCGGACATCGTGGAGCGGATCCTGGCCGCCCCGCCGCGCCCCGCGCACGAGATCGCGGCGGCGCGGCGGGAGCGCATCGGCGCGCCGCCCGTAGCTGAGGGCGTGGAGCCTAGGGCCGCCGATCCGCCGCGCGGCCGCCACTGGAGCGACGCCCGCGGGCATCGCCGTCCGGTGATGGGCTTCACCCTGATCGAGGTCCTCGTGGTGATCGTGGTGATCACCGTGCTCGCCACCCTCGTCGCCCCCAACGTCTTCCGCCACGTGGGGAGCGCCAAGGAGGCCACGGCGAAGACGCAGATGGAGATGCTGGGCTCGGCGGTGGACGCGTACCGGCTGGACAACGACGAGTATCCCACGACCGAGCAGGGGCTGGCCGCGCTCCGGGCGCGCCCGCAGGCGGGGCCGCAGCCGCGCAGCTGGCGCGGGCCGTACCTGCGCCGCGACGTGCCGCTGGACCCGTGGGGCCGCCCGTACGTCTACCGCATGCCGGGGATCGCGAACCCGGAGGGCTACGACCTGCTGACGCTGGGGCGCGACGGCCGCGAGGGCGGCGAGGGCGAGGACGCCGACGTGCTGGGGTGGAAGTAGCCGCCGTGCCGGCCTTCGCCTGGCGCGCCGCGACGCCCGCGGGCCGCACCGTCCGCGGGGTGGAGGACGCCGACACCGCCGCCGCCGTGGAGAAGCGGCTGGGCGACCGCGGCCTCTTCGCGCTGGAGGTGTCGCCCGCCACGGCGTCGCGCGCCGCGGAGGACCGGCCGCGCGCCGCCTTCCGCGGGCGGAGGGCGGACGTGGCCGAGGCGGTGCGCTACCTGGCGATCCTGCTGGAGTCCGGCTTTCCGCTGGACCGCGCGCTGGCCGCCGTCTCCCGCGTGGTCGCGCGGCGCGACGTGGCGGCGGCGGTGCTGGACGTGCGCGACCGGGTGCGCGGCGGCGCGCGGCTGGACGAGGCGATGGCGGCGCACCCCGCCGCCTTCCCGCGCTTCGCGGTGGGGATGGTGCGCGCCGGCGAGCGCGGCGGGAAGCTGGCCCCGGCGCTGGACCGGCTGGCGGGGCAGATGGAGCGCGACCTGGCGCTGCGCTCGCGCATGGTCTCGGCGATGATCTACCCGGCGGTGGTGGCATCGGCGGGGGCGGGGGCGCTGGCGGTGCTGTTCGCCTGGGTGCTGCCGCGCTTCGTGGCGCTGCTGGCCGACACCGGATCCGCCATCCCCCGCTCCACGCAGCTGCTGCTGGCCACGGGAAAGTTCGTGGGGCAGTGGTGGTGGGCGCTCCTGCTCGTCCCGGTCGTGGTCGCGGCGATCGTGGCGGCGGTGCGGTCGACCGACGAGGGGCGCGCGGGGGTGGACCGGGCGCTGCTGGCGGTGCCGCTGGTGGGCGGGCTGCGGCGGCGGGCGGCGTCGGCGCGGCTGGCGCGGACGCTCTCGGCGCTGCTGGAGAGCGGGCTGCCGATCCTGGGCGCGCTGGAGGTGGCCGCCGCGAGCCAGTCCGACGGCGCCGTGGCGGAGGAGGTGCTGCGGGCGCGCGAGGACGTGCGCGCCGGCGACCGGCTGGCGGCGGCGCTCCGGCGCAGCGGCGCCTTCCCTTTCCTGTTCGTGCAGATGGTGGAGGTCGGCGAGGAGGGCGGCCGCCTGCCGGAGATGCTGGAGCGCGCCGCCGCGAGCATGGAGGGAGAGCTGGAGCGCGGGCTGGACCGCATGCTCCGGCTGGTGGAGCCGGTGATGATCGTGTTCTTCGGCCTTCTCGTCGGCGCCGTCGCGCTGTCGCTGCTGCAGGCGATCTACGGCATCCAGCCGGAAGGGCTGTAGGACGCGGGCATCTCCCCCTCCCCCCGACCGAGGTCGGGGGCAACAAGAGCACAAAGTCCCTGCGGGACTGCGGTCCTGCATTCGTGCGAACGATCGTTCGACGGTGCGGAGTCGAACGACAGTCGTTCTCACGCGGAGACGCGGAGGAGTTCGAGACGCGGAGAGCTCTGGAGACGCGCAGAAGCTTCCTCCACGCTGAGCTCTCCCCCTCCCCCTGGCTGTTTTGGGGGGCGGGGGCCGGGGGGAGAGGGCCAGCCAGGCGGGCAGGATGTAGATCAGGTGTGAAGATGCAGGACAGCAGCCCTGTTTGATGGATGAGCGTCGGGATGGATGCAGATCGTGGTTAGAAGCCGGAAACGCGGTTCCCCGAAGTGATGTGTGACCATGAGCCCATCCTCATTGGTTGATGCGCGGCGCCGGCGCGGGTGGATGCCCGCGCGGCTGGCGCTGGCGCTGGCGCCGGACCACCTCGTCGCCGTCCGGCTGCGCGGCCTGCTGGCGCCGCGCCCGGCCGAGGTGCTGTCGTGCCCGCTGGCGCCGCCGTCGGACGACGGGTGGCCGGCGCTGGAGGAGGCGCTGCGCGACCTGGCCCGCGAGCTGGGCGCCACCCGCGGCACCGTGGACGTGGCGCTGCTGCGGCGGCTGGCGCACGCCCGCGTGCTGTCGCTGCCGCCCGTGCGCCGCGGCGAGCTGGCCGCGCTGGTCCGCCGCGGCGCGCGCCGCCACTTCGCCGTGCGCGACGAGGCGCTGGTGGCCGACGCCGTGCGCCTGCCGCTGCCCCACACCGGCTCGCTCGCGCCGGCGCTGGCCGCCTGCGCCCCGGCCGCCCTCGCCGAGACCATCGCCGCGGCGTGCGCGGCGGCGGGGTTCCGGGTGGGAACGATGGTGCCCGCGGCGGCGGCGCTGGCGGCGGGGGTCCGCGCGCTGGTGCCGTCCGCGAAGTTCGGTCGCACCGCCGTCATCGCCTGCACGGCGGCGGGGCCCGAGCTGCTGGTGCTGGTCGCCGGGCAGCCCGCGCGCATCCAGCCCCTGGCCGCGTTCGCATCTCCCGATCACCCCTCGCTGGCCGAGCGCGTCCTGGCGGCGCTGCATGGCGACGAGGAGCTGGCCGGGTGCGGCGTGATCGCCGTCTGCGGCGCGGAGGACGGGGCGGCCGAGGTCCGCGCGGCGCTGCTGGACGACGAGCGCTTCGCCGGCCGCGTGGCATCGAACGCCGCGCTGGAGCGGCTCCCCGCCGAGGCGGTGATCGCGCTCGGCGCGGCGCGGGCCGGGGGATCGGCGCCGGCGCTCCTTCCCGAATCGATCCTCGTCTCCCGCACCCGTGCGGCGAAGCGCAGGGCGATGGTGTTCTCCGCCGCGTCGGCGGTCCTGCTCGCTTCCGCGGCGGGGCTGCACCTGGACGGCGTGCGGCGCGAGGTGGCGGCGATCGAGGCCAAGCGCCACGAGATCCGCAAGCCGGTGAACGACGCGCTGGAGGCCCGCGCCGCGGTGGAGCGCGTCCGCGGGCGGCTGCAGACGCTGGCCGCGCTCGAGTCCGCCGCGCCCGCGTGGACCGGCGAGATCGCCGCGCTGGCCCGCGCGCTCCCCGACTCGGCGCACCTGCGCACCCTGGCGGGCGACTCGGCGGGGATGCGGCTGGCGGGGGTGGCGCGCTCGGCCTCCGCGGTCGTTCCTGCGCTGGAGGCCAGCCGCCACTTCGAGCGCGTCTCCCTCGCCGCGCCCGTCCGCTGGGAGCAGGGGGATGCGGGGGAGCGGTTCGACGTGGCCGCCTTCCGCGCCGCGCCGGGGAGGCGGCAATGAGGGCGATCCGCATCACCCCGCGCGACCGGCGCACCATCGCGCTGGGGATGGCGTTCGTCGTTCCCGCGCTGCTGTGGTCGCTCGTCCTCGCCCCCTATCTCCATGCTCTCTCTGCGGCGAAGGCGAAGCTGCGCGACGAGCAGGGGCTGCTCCGCCGCGAGCTGGAATTGCTGGCGCAGGCCAGGTCGTTCCCCACCGCGTTTGGGGACGGGGCGAAGAAGCTGCTCGCCGTTGCGCCGCGGCTGACGGGCGGGAACGACGACGCGGCGGCAGGGGCGGCGGTGGCGGGCTACGTCCGCTCGCTGGCGCGGATGGGCGGCGCCAACGTCACCCGCGTGGACCCCGCGCCGGTGCGCGACGCGGGCGGCGGCATCACCGCGCTCCCCGTGGCGGTGACCGGCGAGGCGGACCTGGAGGGGTTGATGACCTTTCTGCAGATGCTGGAGAACGGGCCCAAGCTGGTGCGCGTGGACGAGCTGAAGATCGAGGCGGACGACGGGCCGGTCTCGGCCGGCGCGTCGTACTCGCCGACGCCGTTCTTCGTCGCCCCGGGCGGCGGGAGCGAGATCATCCGCTTCGGCTTCACGGCCACTGGCTACGCGCTGGCGACGGGGAAGCCCGTTCCCGCGCAGCGCGACAGCGCGGAGGCGGGGCGATGAGCGCGCTGGCGAGGTGGACGCTGGCCTCGCGCGCCTCGGCCGCGGCGCTGGTCGCCACCGCGGCGCTGGCGGTGATGGCGTTCGCGGAGTGGCGCGACGTGCAGCCGCTCCCCCGCGCGCCGCGCGCCCGCGCCGTCGCGGCGATGCCGGAGGTGCGCGTGGCCCGGCGGGACGCGTCCGACCGCGTGGTCCTCACCGCGGTGGAGCGCGACCCGTTCCGCGCGGACCGCCGCCGGCCGCCCGGGCGCTACCGCATGCCCGGCGAGCCCGCGCCCGCCCCGGTCGCCACGCCGGCGGTGGCCGCCGCGCCGCCGCCCGTCTACGTCTACCGCCTCCTCGGCACCGTGGTCACCGAGAGCGGCGGGCTGGCCGCCATCGCCGGCCCGTCGGGCGAGGGGAAGGTGGTGCGCCTGGGGCAGCCGATCGACCAGTTCCGCCTGGTGAAGGTGACGCCCGGAAGCGCCACCCTGGCCGGCCACGACACCACCCTCGTCCTGAAGTCCGGAGGTTCGGAGTGACATCGGAAGCTGGAGCGCCCACCCGCCGCCGGGACCCGAGGGCGAATGAATTCGCGGCAACAACGGCCCAAAGTCCGCCTTCGCGGACTCGCGCCGGGACCTTCGCCGCGGCTTCGGAGGCTCGCGCGGGGACCGGCCGGGCCCAAAACCCGCCTTCGCGCACTGGCGCCGAACCGAACAGCCTCGCGCGGTTTGCGAGGCTTCCCGTGGTTGTTGCTGCGGCTTCAGCCGCCGGTGCGGGGCCTGGCCCCGCCACCGGGCCCGGCCGCGCACGGGTGGTCAGGCGCGCGGTCGCCGCGGCCGCCGCGGCGATCCTCGCCGCCACCGCCGTCATGACGACGCCGGCCGCGGGGCAGCAGCAGCCGGCGGGGGTCATCCGCACGCCGGGCGGCGTGCAGGTGGACTTCCAGAACACCGACATGCGCCTGGTCGTGGCCGCGCTGGCGGACGCGGCGGGGCTGAACGTGGTGTACGGCGACCTGCCGCAGAAGACGGTGACGCTGCGCACCACGCAGCCGGTGGCGCCGTCGCAGCTGCGCGTTTACCTGAACTCGCTGCTGCAGGCCAACCAGCTGGAGCTGAAGGACGAGGGCGCCGGGCTGCTGCGCATCGTGCCCAACGAGGCGGCGGCCGCGCGGGCGGCGCAGCCGCAGGCCGCGTCGCCGGCGTACGCGGGGCCGCAGGACGGCTCGGTGCGCGTGTTCGTCCACCGCCTGCGCCACGCGCCGGCCGAGGACATGGCCCGCAGCATCGGCGCGCTCTTCGGCATCGGCGACGGGGCGGCGGGGCAGGACCGCGCGCAGTCGCTCACCGAGCAGCTGCGCGGGCAGTCGCTGGACGCCAACGGCCAGCCGCGCGTCCCCCGCGCGCAGCCGGGGATGAACGCGGCGCTGCAGGGCCAGGTGCAGATCTTCGCCGACGCGCGGACGAACGCCTTGCTGATCCGCGCCACCCCGGCGGACTACGAGACGCTGCGGCAGGCCATCGACCAGCTGGACACGCGCCCGCTGCAGGTGATGATCGAGGTGGTGATCGCCGAGGTGCGCCGCAACAGCCAGTTCGGGCTGGGGGTGGACGTCCGGGTGCCGACGCAGACCATCGGCAACGAGGGGAGCACCACCATCGGCGGCGAGCTGATCGGCGGCACGGCGGGCGACGTGGCACTGCGCATCCTGAAGCTGGGGAACGTGCAGGCCAACGTCATCCTGCACGCGCTGGCGGCCAGCGGCGAGGTCACCATCCTCTCGCGCCCCGTCATCATGGCGCAGAACAACGAGCCCGCGCGCATCCTGGTGGGCGACCAGCGGCCGTTCATCCAGATCTCCCGCTCGCTGCCCACCGACAACGCGGTGCGCGACCAGGTGATCCAGTACCGCGACGTGGGCACGCAGCTCACCATCCGCCCCACGGTGAACCCGGACGGCTACGTGACGCTGGCCATCCTGCAGGAGGTGAGCAACGCGACCAGCGAGACGCAGTTCGGCGCGCCCATCATCTCCACGCGCGAGGCGGAGACGCGGCTGCTGGTGCAGGACGGGCACACGGTGGTCATCGGCGGCCTCATCGACCACCAGCGCAACAGCAGCAACTCGGGGATCCCGATCCTCAAGGACATCCCCATCCTGGGCGCGCTCTTCCGCTCCACCAGCCGGCAGAAGACGTCGACCGAGCTCTTCCTTTTCCTCGTCCCGCACGTGCTGTACAGCGACGCGGACATGGACAGCGCCACGCAGATGGTGCGCGACCGCACCGAGCGGCTGGACCGCGCGCTCCCGGACTCGATCCCGCTCTTCTGGAAGAGCCAGCAGGACACCACCGGCGCCCCCGGCCGCCCGCGCGCGGGCACGCCGCTGATCGCCCCGCAGCCCGCGCAGCCGCAGCAGCCCCCGCAGGGCGGCGGCACCCCCACGCCCGAGTCCGATGAAGTGGCATTAGTGGACGTAAGGCGGAGGAATTAGGGAGATGGAGATCTCCATCTCCCCCTGCCTCCTCCCTCCAGACCGATTGGGGGATGATGGGACCTCGGCGCGAGGAGAGATCGCCGCGCGGAGAGGATGCGCCCTGCCCGCCCGGCTGGCCCTCTCCCCCGGCCCCTCCGCCCGCTCCGCGGGGGAGGGGAGAACTCAGCGCGGGGGAGCTTTCGGAGATGCGGGGATGCTCGGGTGGGCCACGCGCGGCTTCACCCTGATCGAGCTGCTGGTGGTGATGGCGATGCTGGCGATCGCCGCTTCGGTGGCGGTTCCCGCGCTGCGGCCGCCGCACGAGCGGAGCGCCGGCGCCGCCGCGGACAGCCTGCTGCACGTGCTCGCCCGCGCCCGCGCCGATGCGGC
Source organism: Longimicrobium sp. (assembly GCF_035474595.1). Lineage (NCBI taxonomy): Bacteria > Pseudomonadati > Gemmatimonadota > Longimicrobiia > Longimicrobiales > Longimicrobiaceae > Longimicrobium > Longimicrobium sp. The sequence goes on along the minus strand of NZ_DATIND010000091.1, from coordinate 23,003 downwards.
CACGCGCGGCACCCCCGTCCGCGTGGAGGTGCGCCCCGGCGACGGCGCCTTCGCGGTCACCGCCGACGCGGACGACGGCGCGCGCGACACCCTGCGCGCGGGCACGCTCCCGCTCCCCGCCGACGGGCGCGTCGTGGCCGGCCGCGCGGGTGGAGACGCGGCGCGGGTGAGCTTCGACGCCGCCGGCCGCGCCCGCGCCGACCGCATCGGCGTGGCGGACGCGGGCGGGCGCATCGACATCACGGTGGACGCCTGGAGCGGGGCGGCGCATGCGGCTCGCTGACCGCGGCGGCTTCACGCTGATCGAGGCGGTGGTGGCGCTGCTGATCGTGGCCGTCGCCCTGGTGCCGCTCCTCGGCGCCGCGCGGCAGGCGCTGGTGAACGAGGCGAAGGTCGGCCCCGCGCGCGAGGCCGTGGCGCTGGCCGAGGCGCGGATGGAAGAGCTGTCGCTTCTCCCGCCCGACTCGCTGGCCGCGTACCTGGCGCCGCGCGAGGGACGGTTCGCGGCGCCGTACGGCGGATGGACGTGGCACGCGCTCCTGCGCACCGAGCCGCAGTCGCCCGCGCTGATCCGCGCCGCGGTGGTGGTCGACTGGCCCGGCGGCAGCTACTCGCTGGAGACGACGTTCCATCGCCCCGAGATGCTGCCGGAGTTCAGCGGGCGGTAGTGCGGAGGGGGACAGGGGACAGGGGACAGGAGGATTGGCGGGGGATGATGATGGTGCGTCTCCCGGCGCCGCGGCCCTCTCCCCCCGCCCCCTCCCCCAAAACAGACTGGGGAGGGGGAGACCTGATCGAGAGGAGAGGCGGCGGCCTGGTTGGGCGAGATTCTGCCCGCCTGGCTGGCCCCTCCTCCGGTGATGCGGGGATGGCTGGGTGGGCCGCTCCACGGGCACCGCGCCCGCGCACGAATGTCGAACCGGCGATGAGTACCACCATCCCAACTGTGCTTGATGATCGTCATGACGACCTTGCGATCCACCCGCTCCACCGCCGGCTTCACCTTGGTCGAGGTCCTCGTGGCCATCGTGGTGGCGGGCGCGGTGTCGGCGGCGGCGTACGGGGTGGTGGGGTCGCTGGCGGCGTCGCGGCGGGCGGCGGAGCGGGGCAGGGAGATGGCGATTCCCGGCGCCGGCGCGCGCGAGACGCTGCAGGAGTGGGTGCGCGCCGCCGCGCTCTTCGACGGCAGCGGGCGCTTCGACGGCGCGGACCGGCGCGCGGCCGGCCTCCCGCGCGACGAGCTGAGCTTCGCGGTGGAGGACGGCGGCGCGCTGCGTCCCGGACCCCGGCGGGTGCGGCTCTGGATCGGCCGCTCCTCCTTCGGCCCGTCCGGGCTGCTGGCCGAGATCTCCTCGCTCGGACCTCGGAGCGAGCCGGCCGAGACGCTGGTGGTCGCCCGCGCGGCGGGGGGGCTGGACGTGCGCTACCGCTTCACCCTGCGCGACCGGAAGGTTTGGACGGACGCGTGGGCGTCGGACTCGGTGCTCCCCGAGGCGGTGGAGCTTCGCGTGACCCCCGCCCCCGAGTACGCGGCCGACCCGCGCGCGGGCGGCTTTCCCAACCTGCTGCGGCTCCCGGTGCGGGTGCCGCTCAGGCCCGGCCTGCAGACCCTGAGCGGAGGAACGGATGCGCACCGACCGGCGGGGCTTCGCCCTGATTGCGGTGCTCTGGGCGCTGCTCCTGGCTGCGGCCCTGGCCGCTGAGCTCCAGTCCGGCGCCCGTGGCGACCTGCGCGGCGCCTCGGCGGCGCGCCTGGCCGGGCGCGCCCGCTGGGCCGCGCGCGGCGGGCTGGCCCATGCCGAGGAGGCGCTCCGCGCGCGCTTGAACGCCTCGTCCGCGGCCGGCCTTCCGCCCGCCACCGACACCTCCGTGGTCCGCCCCGGGGAGCTGGACTACGACGGCGTGAAGGTGCGCGTGACCGTCACCGACGCCCGCGCGAAGGTGCAGCTCAATCTCGCCCCCGCCGCCGAGCTGCGCGCACTGGGAACGGCAGCCGGGCTGTCGCCGGACGTGAGCTACGCCATGGCCTACGCGATCGTGGACTGGCGGGCGAAGAACGGATCGCGCTGGGCCGCCGCGCCGGAAGACACCCTGGCCGCCGCGGTCCGCCCCCCCGCCGGCGCCTTCCGGACGGTGGAGGAGCTGCGCCAGGTGCCGGGGGTGACGGGGGAGATGTACCGCGCCGTGGCCCCCCTGCTGAGCGTGGCGGGCGACGGCCGGGTGAACCTGAACTCCGCGCCGATGGCGGTGCTGCGGACGCTGCCGGGGTTCGACGCGAGCTCCGCGCGGGCGGTGATCGAGCGGCGGCGGGCCGCGCCCTTCCTCAGCGCGTACGAGGTGGTGGCGGCGCTCCGGCCCGGCGAGCGCGAGCGGGTGCAGGACCGGATGGCCGAGCTGCTGGCCCGCATCGCCTTCACCCCGCGTTATGGCGAGGTGCGGGTGGAGGCGCGGGGGAAGGGGCCGGCCGAGCGCGCGCGGATCCGCGCGGTGGCGGTGCTGGCGGGCGGCAGGCTGGCGCCGCTGACGGAGATCGAGGAACGCTGAATCGCGAGCCGCAAGGCAGACGCTCCATCCCTGACGAAACGATGCGGGAGCCCACCCGACCCATGGTTCCGTACCGCAGCAGCGCCGCCACCGCGGCCGCCGTGCCCGCGCGCGTGCTGAGCGCCGTGCCGCCGCGCGAGCCCGCCGAGGCCGCGTTCCTGGCGCGCAGCCCGCGCGCGCTGGCGGCGCTGAAGGTGGCGCGGCAGGTGGCCGACAGTACCGCCACCGTGCTGGTGCAGGGCGAGAGCGGCACCGGCAAGGAATTGCTGGCCCGCATCGTCCACGAGAGCAGCCGGCGCGCGCGCGGGCCGTTCGTGGCGGTGAACTGCGCCGCCATCCCCGAGACGCTGCTGGAGAGCGAGCTCTTCGGGCACGAGCGCGGCGCCTTCACCGGCGCGTCGGCGCGGCGGCTGGGGCGCTTCGAACGCGCCAGCGGCGGCACGCTGTTCCTGGACGAGGTGGGCGACATGAGCCCCACCATGCAGGCCAAGATCCTGCGCGTCCTGCAGGAGCACGAGATCGAGCGCGTGGGCGGCGAGACCTCCGTCCGGGTCGACGTGCGCGTCGTCGCGGCGACGAACCGCGACCTGGAGGCCGAGGTCGCCGCCGGGCGCTTCCGCGAGGACCTGTACTACCGCCTGGCCGTGGTCGTGGTGCAGCTCCCCGCGCTTCGCGAGCGGGGCGACGACGTGGACCTGCTGGCCAGCCGCTTCCTGGAGCACTTCGCGGCCGAGCACGGGCGCCCGGTGCGCGCGCTGGCGCCCGAGGCGGCAGACCGGCTGCGGGCGTACGGCTGGCCGGGGAACGTGCGCCAGCTCCGCAACGTGATGGAGCGCGCCGTCCTGGTGGCCGACGGCGACGCCCTCCGCGCCGAGCACCTGCCGCCCGAGGTGCTGAGCGCCACCGACCCGCCCGAGCCCGACGCCGACCGCTTCCTCCCGCTGCGCGAGCTGGAGCGGCGCCACATCCGCCGCGCGCTGGACCTCACCGGCGGCAACCTGGGCGACACCGCGCGCATGCTGGGCATCCATCGCAACACGCTGCGGCAGAAGCTGAGGCAGATACGAAGTGCGTGAGTGCGGAAGTGCGTGAGTGCGTGGCATCGGCGGGCCGCGTTGCATCAGTGTGTGGATGACCGCTGTGCCCGCTGCGGAGCCCTCCCCCCGCGGCTGGGGCCGCGTACCCCCTCCCGATAACGGGAGGGGGTAACTTCGTTCGGGGCGCGCAGGTGGTAGCGCACTCGTAGGATTCTCGCGTGGTGCGAGGCCCTGCCTAGCTTGGGAGGCGCTCCGGAAGCTCCTCGCGGTGAGTTCTCCCCTCCCCCGCGGAGCGGGCGGAGGGGCCGGGGGAGGGGGCCAGCCTGGCGGGCAGGATGCATCCAGCGCGCGCCGAAAACCCCTCCTCGCGATGAGGTCTCCCCCTCCCCCAGGCAGTTTCGGGTGAGGAGCCGGGGGGAGAGGGCCGCGGCGCCGGCCTGACGTGAAGGACTCTTCATCTCTCGTTACCTTGATTGTCACTAACGGTGCGTGTTCGGGATTACTGCCGCTCGCCTTTCGCCGGTTCTCGTGACCATAAAGTGTGAATTGCTGCTTCTGCTCGTCCCCAGATGTTTCTGAACCCATCGTTATCTCCGTCATCACGCATTCCGTCGCACAGCGGGATTGTTGCATCTGCTACTTAGTTGTGTAATAGCAGTGACTTAGTGACGCTCATGCCGCTCGTCGTCTCCCTCCCGTCCTGCTCGTCCGATACACAGATCCTGTGCTCGATCGGGCGCCCTTGCACATCATCTGTGCACGCGGGGCGGGGTTGCGGAATGTCTGGTTGAGGGCCATCTCGCCGGTTTGCAGATACTTGGCGTAAAACATCTGTAGTGGAACGCATGGTGCCTTGGGCGGCGGCGGATTCCCCGCGCACCGGCGCCCGCGTACCCGCCGGCTCGGCATGGCCGGCACCCGCGGCGCCACACGTCTCCAGACGCCCGGCGCGTCTCACCGCGCCCGGGCGTGGGCACGCTCCCGCAAAGGCCGGAGGCGCGGGCGCCGGTGCGCGGGGAATCCCACCCGGAACCATCCATTCACCAGGCAGGACGGACGACGCCCATGCGAAGTGCATCCCCATCCCTACCACCCTGGCGCGGAGCGGCGCGGCTGGTGGCCATGCTGCTGCTGACGCTGGCCGGCGCGGCGCCGCTGGCGGCGCAGTGCGCGAAGACCAAGGTCGCCCGCGTGGCGGCCCTGGAGCAGTTCATCTGGTACAACCGCCTGGGCGCCAACGCCCCCGACGCGCTGATGTTCGCGCTGGAGCAGGACGTGGTCAGCAGCACCGGCGGCGCCGCGAGCGCCGGGAACGCGCAGCTGCGCGCCGGCCGCCGCCCGCGTCCGCTCGTCCTGCGCGTGAACGCGGGCGAGTGCCTGCAGATCACCCTGCGCAACCTGCTTTCGCCGGCCGGGCCCACGCACCCGGACAGCACCCGCGACGTCTCGATCCACGTGAACGGGATGCAGCTGGTGCGCACCATCGCCGACGACGGGAGCGCGGTGCAGGCCAACGCCAGCTCGCTGGTCTCTCCCGGCTCGTCCCTCACCTACCTGCTGTTCGCGGAGAAGGAGGGCACCTACCTCCTGTACTCCACCGCGCAGATGACGGGCGGCGAGGGCAACGGCGGGCAGATCGGGCGCGGCCTGTTCGGCGCGGTGAACGTGGAGCCCGCGGGCGCCGAGTACTACCGCAGCCAGGTGACGGCCGAGGACATGCGCCTGGCCTCGCTGGACGCGGCGGGGAACGCGCAGACGGCCAACGGCTATCCCAAGATCAACTACCTGGCGAGCTACGCCTCGGGCCCGCTGGCCGGGCGGCCGATCCTGTCGATGCTGAAGGGCGACACCCTCGTGTGGAGCGACATCAGCGCCATCATCACCGGCCCCAACCGCAGCAACTTCGCCTCGGCGGCGTACGCCAACCCCACCGTGCCCGTGTTCCCGGACCGGCTGAAGCCCTTCCGCGAGCACACGGTGATCTTCCACGACGAGGTGGGGCTGGTGCAGGCGTTCAACCCCATCTTCGACAGCACCACCTTCAAGTACACGCTGCAGGGCGGGCGCGACGCCTTCGCCATCAACTACGGCACCGGCGGCATCGGGGCCGAGATCCTGGCCAACCGCTTCGGCCTGGGCCCGATGTGGAAGTGCAACGACTGCAAGTTCGAGGAGTTCTTCCTCTCCGCCTGGGCCGTGGGCGACCCGGCGATGGTGGTCGACGTTCCCGCCGCGGCGGACTTCGACCCGCTGCACCCGCCGGCACCGGGGCCCCGGGCGACCAAGGCGCTCTTCCCCGACGACCCGAGCAACGTCTTCCACAGCTACATCAACGACCACGTGAAGATCCGGAACCTTCACGCCGGTCCGAAGGAGCACCACATCTTCCACCTGCACGCGCACCAGTGGATCAACACGCCGAACGACTCGCTCTCCAACTACAAGGACAGCCAGGCGATCGGTCCCGGCGGGGCGTTCACCTACGAGATCACCTACGGCGGCAGCGGCAACCGCAACGACACGCCGGGTGACGCCATCTTCCACTGCCACTTCTATCCCCACTTCGCGCAGGGGATGTGGGGGCTGTGGCGCAACCACGACGTGTTCGAGGGCGGCACCGTGCTGGACGTGAACGGCCGTCCCGCCCCCGGCGCGCGCGCGCTTCCCGACGGCGAGATCGCCGCCGGCGCGCCGATCCCCGCGGTGGTGCCGATGCCGACCTACGCGCTGGCGCCGCTGCCCACCGACAGCATGAAGGGCTTCCCCTTCTACATCCCCGGCGTCGCGGGCCACCGTCCGCCGCAGCCGCCGCTCGATCTCGCCTTCGACGGCGGGCTGCCGCGGCACGTGGTCACCGGCGGCGTCTCGGTCTTCCCGGCGCTGAACACGCGCGACTTCAGCAAGGCCGACTCGCTGCTGACCGTGAACTGGCTCCCGAACACGGGAACCACCGACGAGCAGGTGGCCATGCGCTTCCACGCGCGCCTGGGCTACACCACGCCGATCGCCAACCTGTGGACGACCAACGGGACGTTCGAGACGAACGGCCTGCCGGCCGCGCCGGGCGCCCCCTTCGCCGACCCGTGCGGGATTCGCGGGGTGCGGATGGGCGACTCGGTGGACTACAAGGCGGCGGGGATCCAGATCACCGCGTTCTACAACAAGGCGCAGTGGAGCTACGGCCAGCACCGCATGTTCAGCCTGTGGGGCGACGTGGCGGGCTTCACCGCGCGGACGAAGGCGCCGGAGCCGCTCTTCTTCCGGGCGCGCAACAACGCCTGCCTCACCTACCACCTGGTCAACCTGATCCCCAAGGACTACAAGGTCGACGACTTCCAGGTGCAGACGCCCACCGACATCATCGGGCAGCACATCCACCTGGTGAAGTTCGACGTGACCTCGTCCGACGGCGCGGCGAACGGGTGGAACTACGAGGACGGCGCGCTGGCGCCCGACGCGGTGCGCGAGATCATCCGCGCCATCCGCCTGCAGAACGGCTGCACCGGCCGCAACTCGGGCGACGCCCGCGACGGGACGACGGCGTGCCCGGTGGCGCAGTATCACCCCTACGCCGGCTTCCAGGGCGACACCGCCTGGAAGGGGGCGCAGGAGAACCTGCAGCGCTGGTGGGTGGACGCGGTGCCGCGCGGCGCGGGAACCAGCACGCCGCTGCCCACCATCTTCACGCACGACCACTTCGGGCCCAGCACGCACCAGCAGACCGGGCTGTACGCCGGGCTGCTGCCCGAGGACTCGGCCACGCAGTGGCGCGACCCCGAGAACCCCACCGTGTTCTACGGCACGCGGTTCGACGGCGGGCCCACCAGCTGGCGGGCCGACATCCTCTACCCGTCGGCGCCCAGGCGCAGCTTCCGCGAGTTCGGCATCCAGATCGCCGACTTCTCGCTGGCGTACGGGCAGGAGGGCTTCGCGGGGAGCGCCGGGCGCACGCCGCCCATCAACCCGCCGGGCAAGATCGACGTGGGCCTCCCGCACCTCCTTCGTCCCCCGCTGGCGGGAACCTGCCCCAACGGCTCGTCGTCGGCGCTCGGCTGCCCGGAGATCATCTCGGCCGACGACCCGGGGACGATGCTGATCAACTACCGCAACGAGCCGCTGGCGCTGCGGGTCAGGAATCCCGCGACGAACTCGCAGCCGGCCGACACCACGGGCGACCTGTCGCTGGCGTACAGCAGCCGCCCCATCCGGCGCGACACGCGGCTGAACACCTTCGGGCCGTACGGCGCGCGGGTGGGCGAGCTGCCGCGCGACCCGTACACGCCGCTCATGCGGACGTACGAGGACGACCGCATCCTCATCCGCCTTCTCGTGGGCGCGCACGAGGAGGGGCACAACTGGGGGATCAACGCCACGCGCTGGCTGTTCGAGCGGCTGGAGCCCAACTCCGGCTTCCGGGCCAGCCAGATGGCGGGGATCAGCGAGTGGCACGAGTTCGCGCTGAACCCGCTGCTGGCCAACAAGAGCGACACCGTGGCCGACTTCCAGTACCGCGGCGGCAGCGCCGTGGACGACCAGTGGAACGGCACCTGGGGGATCATTCGCGCCTACCGCTCGCCGCGGAAGGACCTGGCCCGGCTGGACGACTTCCGCCCGGTGTCCAGCAGCCGCGACGGCGCGCTGAAGGACGCGGCCGCCGGCCGCCGCGCCCACAGCGACGGCGAGACGGCGTACCGCACCAGCACCACCTTCCCGGCGTCGGACGATTCGACCACCTGGAAGGGCGACGTGGCCACGCTCGACGCCACGTCTCCCACCTCGCCCGCGACGGCGCAGCCGGGCACGTCGACGATGAACGCCACGGCCATCGCCACCAGCAGCGACAGCGTGCAGGCGGGGTACGGCAACGACGCGCAGGGCGGGATCCAGTACGACATCTTCGAGTACGACCCGGATACGGGCACCGAGTACGTGGCCACCTCGGACCCCAACGCGCCCAGCAAGGCGCTGCAGCCGAGCAGCACCCAGCTCACCGCCGACACGGCGTCCACGGCCCCGGCGTCGCCGGGCACGCTGTCGATGTCGGCCAACGGCACCTCGAGCGGCACGTCGAGCGCGCCGGTGTTCCAGAGCATCTCGGGGTCTGGCAACGTGGGCTTCTGGGGGGTGTGCCCGCGGCTGGCGCCGCTGCGCCTGTACGAGATCAGCGCCATCCCGGCCACGGCGCTGCCGGGCGGCCGGCTGGTGTACAACACGCGGACCACCAACGGCGGGCCGCTGTACGACCCCACGGCCGTGGTCTACGTGTACGACGCCGACCTGGTGAGCGGAAAGCTCACGCGCAACCCCGAGCCGCTGATCCTGCGCGCCAACGCGGGCGACTGCGTGCTGGTGCGGCTGCGCAACCGGCTGCCGAACGCGCTTCCCGACATCAACGGGTTCAACACCCTGCCGATGATCGTGGACCAGTTCAACGCCAACCAGGTGGTGCCGTCGGCCCGGGTCGGGCTGCACGCGCAGCTGGTTTCGCTGGACGTGCAGTACTCCGACGGCTCGCAGGTGGGCGCCAACCGCAACACCACGGTGGCCCCCGGCGGGTGGCGGTGGTACCAGTGGTACGCGGGCACGGTGTACCCGATGTCGAACGGGCACCTGCGCGCCACGCCGGCCGAGTTCGGGGCCATCAACCTGACCTCGTCGGACCGCATCCAGCACTCCAACAAGGGCGCCATCGCGGCGCTGATCGTGGAGCCGGCCAACACCAAGTGGGTGGTGAACCCGGCCAACCGCGCCGCCGCGGTGATCCAGAACCGGAGCACCGGGGCCACGCTGTTCAAGGAGGGGGTGCTCCTCTTCCAGGACGACGTGAACCTGCTGTTCGGCAGCGCCGTCACCCTTCCGGCGGTGAACTGCGCCGCGCCGCTGGACGGCGAGCTGCCGCCGGAGTGCAGGACGGCCAGCGGCATCGCCAGCCACACCTTCGCGGCGGGCGCGCCGGTGCCCAACCTGGGCGGCGAGGACGACGCCGAGGACAGCGGCGAGAAGGGGCTGAACTACCGCACCGAGCCGCTCTGGTTCCGGAAGGGGTTCGCGCCCGACGCGGACTTCGGCCTGACGCGCAACCTGCAGTTCAAGTCGGTGCTGCAGGGCGACTCGGCGCAGACGCCCATCTTCCGGGTGACGGCGGGCGACAGCGTGCGGCTGCGGGTGCTGGAGCCGCAGGGGCACGCGCGCAACCACGTGTTCGTGCTGCACGGGCACGTGTGGGAGCAGGAGCCGTACGCCGACAGCTCGCGGGTGATCGCGCACAACCCGTGGAGCGAGTGGAAGGGCTCGCGCGACGGCCACGGCCCCGGCGAGCACTTCGAGGTGATCCCGCGGCACGGCGCAGGCAGCATCAACCGCGTGCCGGGCGACTACCTGTTCCGCGACGAGGCCGCGTTCGGCTTCGATTTCGGGATCTGGGGAATCCTGCGCGTGCTGCCGCCCTCGGGCGCCACGACCACGACGACCACCGGCGGCGCGTCGAACCCCGGGCAGGGGAGCGCCACGCTGGACAACTGCACGGTAGATCCGCAGACCGGCGCCACCGTCTGCAACTGACGGCGAGGGCGATGGACTGAGATTCCGGATCGGGCACACTTCAACCCCGGCCCGCGGAGACATCCGCGGGCCGGGCTTTTTTCTCTCGCGCGGATGGAGTAATCACCGCTCGATCAGGACGAAGATACTCACCGCAGTCCAGGCTTGCCGCGCGTTCCAGCGTCCCCCGCGAACCCCACCCCGGCATTGCGGCGATGCGACGAAGGCTCGCCATGCACTGAGTTCTCCCCTCCCGCGCGGAGCGGGCGGAGGGGCCGGGGGAGAGGGCCAGCAAGGCGGGCAGGATGTCTCCGTTCCGCACTGAAAGCCTCTCCTCGCGATGAGGTCTCCCCCTCCCCCCAGTCGGTTTTGGTGGACGGGGTCAGGGGTCCGCGGCGTGGGGAGACGCACCAGCCTCATCCCCCGCGAGAAATAACCCGATCGAATCTCCTCAATAATGCGATCCATCTCTCGGACGACCCGCATCTCCCTTCCCTCTCATCCGCTACACAGAACCTGTGCCGCCATCCAGCGCCCGTGCACACCTTCTGTGCGCGCGGGGAGAGGACGCTTTGTCGCACCTTCGCCGCATCTCCCGGCTCTGCATCTAGTTGGCGGTAAACGTTAGTGGGGAGCGGCGCTTGCCTCTGGAAGCCGCTATCCACCCTCTCCGCCCACCCGGTTCCCAGGAGAAAGCCCCGCCTCGCATCACCCCCATCCGGCGGCGCGCGCCACGAGCCGCGGCCGCCGCCGTCCCGCTCACCGGTCCCACGGAGGAGCCCCATCATGGTCTGGCAACACCGACCCCGGCCGCCCGGCCGCGGCACACCCCGCATTGCGCTGGCGCTGCTCCTGGCGGCGGCCGGCGCGGCGCCGCTTTCCGCGCAGTGCACGAAGACCAAGGTCGCCCGGGTGGCGGCCCTGGAGCAGTTCGTGTGGTACAACCGCCTGGGCGCCAACGCCCCCGACGCGCTGATGTTCGCGCTGGAGCAGGACGTGGTCAGCAGCACCGGCGGCGCCGCGAGCGCCGGCAACGCGCAGCTGCGCGCCGGCCGCCGCCCGCGCCCGCTGGTCCTGCGCGTGAACGCGGGCGAGTGCCTGCAGATCACGCTGCGCAACCTGCTCTCCGTCCGCAACGCCGCGCACCCCGACAGCACCCGCCAGGTGTCCATCCACGTGAACGGGATGCAGCTGGTGAACAGCATCGTGGACGACGGCTCGTGGGTGCAGAAGAACGCAAGCGGGCTGGTGGGCCCGGGCGCCTCCATCACCTACACGCTCTTCGCGGAGAAGGAGGGAACGCACCTCCTCTACTCCACCGCGCAGATGACCGGCGGCGAGGGCGACGGCGGGCAGATCGACCGCGGCCTGTTCGGCGCCGTGAACGTGGAGCCCGCGGGCGCCGAGTACTACCGCAGCCAGGTGACCGCCGAGGACATGCGGCTGGCCTCGCTGGTCTCGGGCGTGGCGCAGACGGTGAACGGGTATCCCAAGATCAGCTACACCGCCCTCTACCCGGGCGCCCATCCGCTGGCCGGGCGCCCCATCCTGAACATGCTGAAGGGCGACACCATCGTGTGGAGCGACATCAGCGCCATCATCACCGGCCCCAACCGCGGCAACTTCGCGTCGTCGGCCTATCCCACCCCGGTCGTTCCCGTCTTCCCTGACCGGCTGAAGCCGTTCCGCGAGCACACGGTGATCTTCCACGACGAGGTGGGGCTGGTGCAGGCGTTCAACCCCATCTTCGACAGCACGACCTTCAAGTTCACCCTGCAGGGCGGGCGCGACGCCTTCGCCATCAACTACGGCACCGGCGGCATCGGCGCCGAGATCCTGGCCAACCGCTTCGGGCTGGGGCCGATGTGGAGGTGCAACGACTGCAAGTTCGAGGAGTTCTTCCTTTCCTCCTGGGCCGTCGGCGATCCCGCGATGGTCGTCGACGTCCCCGCGGCGGCGGACTTCGACCCGGCGCACCCGCCCGTCCCCGGGCCCCGGGCCACCAAGGCGCTCTTCCCGGAAGACCCGTCGAACGTCTTCCACAGCTACATCAACGATCACGTGAAGATCCGGAACCTTCACGCGGGGCCCAAGGAGCACCACATCTTCCACCTGCACGCGCACCAGTGGACGAACACGCCCAACGACGTGAACTCCAGCTACAAGGACAGCCAGGCCATCGGGCCGGGCGGGGAGTACACGTACGAGATCACCTATGGCGGCAGCGGCAACCGCAACGACACGCCGGGTGACGCCATCTTCCACTGCCACTTCTATCCCCACTTCGCGCAGGGGATGTGGGGATTGTGGAGGAACCACGACGTCTTCGAGGGCGGCACGGTGCTCGACGCCAGCGGGCGCCCCGCCGCCGGCGCGCGCGCCCTGCCCGACGGCGAGATCGCCGTGGGAACGCCGATCCCCGCGGTGGTCCCCATGCCCACCTACGCGCTGGCGCCGCTGCCGACCGACAGCGTGCCGGGCTACCCCTTCTACATCCCCGGCGTCGCGGGCCACCGCCCGCCCCAGCCGCCGATGGACCTGGCGTTCGACGGCGGGCTGCGGCGGCACGTGGTCACCGGCGGCGTGGCCACCTTCCCGGCGCTGAACACGCGCGACTTCAGCAAGCACGACTCGCTGCTGACCGTCACCACGCTGGCCAACAACGGCACGGCCACGGAGCTGGCGGCCATGCGCTACCACGCGCGGCTGGGCTACACCACGCCCATCGCCAACAGCTGGGCGTCGACGGGAACCTTCGAGACGAACGGGCTTCCCCCCGCGCCCGGCGCCCCCTTCGCCGACCCGTGCGGCATCCGCGGGGTGCGGATGGGCGACTCGCTGGACTACAAGGCCGCGGGGTTCCAGATCACCGCGCTGTACAACAAGGCGCGCTGGTCCTTCTCCCAGCACCGCATGTTCGCGCTCTGGGCGGACGTCGCCGGGTTCGTCAACGGCACGCGCGCGCCCGAGCCGCTCTTCTTCCGCGCGCAAAACAACTCGTGCCTCACCTACCACCTGGTGAACCTGATTCCGCCCGAGTACCGCGTGGACGACTTCCAGGTGCAGACGCCCACCGACATCATCGGGCAGCACATCCACCTGGTGAAGTTCGACGTGACCTCGAGCGACGGCGCGGCCAACGGGTGGAACTACGAGGACGGCGCGCTCTCGCCCGGCGCCGTGCGCGAGGCGATCCGCGCCATCCGCCGCCAGAACGGGTGCACGGGGCTGAACTCCGGCGACACCCGCGACGGCAACGCCACCTGCCCGGTGGCGAAGTACCACACCTACACCGGCTTCCAGGGCGACACCGCCTGGAAGGGCGCGCAGGAGAACATCCAGCGCTGGTGGGTGGACCCGGTCCCCCGTGGCGGCGACACCACCGCGCTGCCCACCGTCTTCACGCACGACCACTTCGGGCCCAGCACGCACCAGCAGGTGGGCCTCTACGCCGGCCTCCTTCCCGAGGACCGGGGAACCACCTGGCGCGACCCGGAGACGGGCACCACCTTCGGCGGCCGCTTCGACGGCGGGCCGACCAGCTGGCGCGCCGACATCCTCTACGCGGCCGCGCCCACGCTGAACCACCGCGAATTCGGCATCCAGATCGCCGACTTCTCGCTGGCGTACGGGGCCGAGGGGTTCGCGGGCACGTCCACGCGCGTGCCGCCCATCAACCCCCCCGGCAAGTTCGAGGTGGGGCTGCCCAACCTGATCCGCCCGCCGCTGGCCGGGCAGTGCCCCAACGGCACCTCGTCCGCCCTGGGCTGCCCGGAGATCATCTCGGCCAACGACCCCGGCACGATGCTGATCAACTACCGCAACGAGCCGGTGGCCATGCGGGTGCGCAACCATCCCAACAACTCGCAGAGCGCGGGGAACGGGGGCGACCTGTCGCTGGCCTACAGCAACGAGCCCTTCCGCCAGGATGCCCGCTTCGACTCCATCGGCCCGTACGGGCGGCGGCCGGGCGAGCAGGACCGCGACCCCTTCACCCCGCTGATGCGCACCTACGAGGACGACAGGATCCTCGTCCGCCTGCTGGTGGGCGCGCACGAGGAGGGGCACAACTGGGGGATCAACGGCACGCGCTGGCTGTTCGAGCGCCTGTCGCCCAACTCCGGCTACCGGGCCAGCCAGATGGCGGGGATCAGCGAGTGGCACGAGTTCAACCTGAACCCGCTGATGACCAACCGGCTGGACACGCTGGCCGACTACCAGTACCGCGGCGGGAGCGCGGTGGACGACCAGTGGCACGGCCAGTGGGGGGTGATCCGCGCCTACCGCAGGACGCGCACCGACCTGCTGCGGCTGAGCACCACCGCGCCGGTGTCCACCAGCCTGAACGCGGCCGACGCCGACGCGGCCGCGGGGCGGAAGGCCACGCTTTCGGGCGCGTCGACCTTCTCCACCGCCAGCACCTTCCCCAACCCCAACGACCCGGCCACGTGGGAGGGCGACGTGGCCACGCTCGACGCCTCGGCGTCCACGGCCACCGCTACGCAGCAGCAGGCTTTCGCCACGGGAACGGCCACGGCCAGCGACAGCGTGCAGGCGGGGTACGGGACCGAGTCCGAGGGGGGGATTGACCACGAGACCTTCGACTACGATCCCGCCGCCGGGCAGGAGACGCTGACCACCTCGGACCCCAACGTGGCCACCAAGTCGCCCAGCCTGGCGCTGCAGCAGGACGCGACCTCGGTGTCGTCGGCGGCCGTCATCGCCCCCGACGAGTCGTTCGCTCCGGCGACCACCACGTACACCAGCCAGCCGGGGTCGCTGAACGTGGGCTTCTGGGGAGTGTGCCCGCGGGTGGCGCCGCTGCGGGTGTTCGAGGTGAGCGCCATCCCCGCCACGGCGCTGCCGAACGGGCGGCTGACGTACAACACGCGGACCACCAACGGCGGGCCGCTCTATGATCCCACGGCCGTGGTGTACGTGTTCGACGCCGACCTGGTGAGCGGGAAGCTGAACCGCAACCCGGAGCCGCTCGTGCTGCGCGCCAACGCGGGCGACTGCATCCTGGTGCGGCTGCGCAACCGGCTGCCGGCCACGCTGCCGGACAGCAGCGGCTTCAACACGCTGCCGGTGATCGTAGACCGCTTCAACGCGAACCAGGTGCGCCCCTCGTCGCGGGTGGGGCTGCAGGCGCAGCTCCTGTCGCTCGACGTGCAGCGCTCCGACGGCGCGTCCATCGGGCTGAACCGCAACACCACCGTGGCCCCGGGGCGCTGGCGCTGGTACCAGTGGTACGCCGGAACGGTGCTGCCCACCGGGACGGGAAGGCTGCGCGCCCGGCCGGTGGAGTTCGGCGCGGTGAACCTGGTTTCGCCGGACCGCATCCAGCACTCCAACAAGGGCGCCTTCGCGGCGCTGGTGGTGGAGCCGTCGCTCACGCACTGGACGGTGAACCCCGCCAACCGCGCCGAGGCGGTGGTCCGCCGCGACAGCGACAACGGGGTGGCGTTCAAGGAGGGGGTGCTCCTCTTCCAGGACGACGTGAACCTGCGCTTCGGCAGCGCCGCCACGCTTCCGGCGGTGAGCTGCGCGCACCCCGACGGCCCGGTGCCGGCGGCGTGCGCCACGTCGACCACGGGGGTGGCCACGCACACCTTCGCGGCGGGAAGCGCGGTGCCCAACACCGCGCAGGCGGAAGACCCGGAGGATTCGGGGCAGAAGGGGCTGAACTACCGGACGGAGCCCATGTGGTTCCGGATGGGCTTCGCGCCCGACGCAGAGCTGGGCTTCACCCGCGGGCTACAGTTCAACGACGTGCTGAAGAACGACTCGGCGCAGACGCCCATCTTCCGCCCCGTGGCGGGCGACAGCGTGCGGCTGCGGGTGCTGGAGCCGCAGGGGCACGCGCGCAACCACACCTTCGTGCTGCACGGGCACATCTGGGAGCAGGAGCCGTACGGCCGCAATTCGCGCGCGATCATCCACAACCCGCTGAGCGAGTGGAAGGGCGCGCGCGACGGCCACGGCCCGGGCGAGCACTTCGACATCGTGCCGCGGCACGGGGCGGGCGGGCTGTACCGGGTGCCGGGCGACTACCTCTTCCGCGACGAGGCGTCGTTCGGGTTCGACGGGGGGATCTGGGGGATCCTGCGCGTGCTGGCGAACTCCGTCGGCACGACCTCGCCCACACCCGCCCCGATGGAGCCCGTGGACAGCTGCACCATGGACCCGCAGACCGGCCAGACCGTCTGCCAGTAATGGCGATCTGACCGGCCCGCGAACGAAACCATTTTCCCCGGCCCGCGGACGTCTCCGCGGGCCGGGCTTTTTTGCGGGACGGGGGATGAAGATCAACGGCGGGATCGGTGCGTGCCCAGCTTCCGTGCGCGGCCGCGTCCCGTCGGGCGGTGGCGCGATGCGAGGCCCGATCCAGCATCGCGGCGTGTTCCGAAGGCTCTCTTCGCGCTGAGTTCACCCCTCCCCCGCGGAGCGGGCGGAGGGGCCGGGGGGAGAGGGCCGCGGTGCCGGGAGACGCACCAGCATCTCTTCACAACGCGATGGAGATGAGAGCGGATCGTCTACAGAAATGTCCATCGAATTGCGATTTATACCCAATCAGATTCACGCGATCCCACTGATCTGCTCCTGATCCACTTCCTCCCCTCCGCTCCCTCTTCGCCTTCCCATCTCCCCGGAATTTCCGCGCAGGAACAGGGTTTGTGCCTCTCCGTCGGCCGTTGCACATGATCTGTGCGCGGCGTATGGGGTCCATTCCGTATCAGATCGAAGCACATCTTCCGCCTGCATAAACACTTGGCTGTAAACGTATGTCGGGGAACGGCGGTTGCCTTTGCGGCGCGCCGGACCCCGTCACCGCGCCCTGCACCCCGGCGCCCGGCCCCGCTCCCGTCGGAGAACCGACGCACGCGTCCCGTCCCCGCGCCGAAGATGCGCGTGGCACGGCGCTCCGGAGCCCCGGGAACCGCCGCGCCGGCGTGCGCGAGCGCGGGGGCGGGTCCGGCAACGGCACTCACCCTATGCCGCAGGAAAGCCCATGCACCCGTTTCGTGCCCCACCGCCGCCCGGGCGCGGCATCCACCGCCTGGCGCTGGCGCTGCTGCTGCTGGTGGCCGCAGGAGCGGCCCCGCTGCAGGCGCAGTGCACCCGGACCCGGGTCGCCCGCGTGGCGGCCTTCGAGCAGTTCATCTGGTACAACCGGCTGGGCGCCAACGCTCCCGACGCGCTGATGTTCGCGCTGGAGCAGGACGTGGTGAACAGCTCCGGCGGCCCCGGCGCCACCGGCAACGCCCACCTGCGCCCGGGGCGCCGCCCGCGCCCCATCGTGCTGCGCGTGAACGCGGGCGAGTGCCTGCAGGTCACGCTGCGCAACCTCCTTTCGCCCACCGTCGACACGGCGCACCCCGACAGCAACCGCTTCGTGTCGATCCACGTGACCGGCATGCAGCTGGTCCGCTCGATCGAGGACGACGGCAGCGCGGTGCAGCAGAACACCCCCAGCCTGGTGGCCCCCGGCGGCACGCGCACCTACGTGCTGTTCGCCGAGAAGGAGGGCACCTACCTCCTGTACTCCACCGCCCAGACCACCGGCGGCGAGGGCGACGGCGGGCAGATCTCGCGCGGCCTGTTCGGCGCCGTGAACGTGGAGCCCGCCGGCGGCGAGTTCTACCGCAGCCAGGTGAGCGCCGAGGACCTGCGCCTGGCCAGCGCCATCACCAAGAGCTTCTGCCCGACGCCGTACGAGTCGCCACCGCAGCAGCAGACTTCGGCAACCACCGCGTCGGGGGAGACCACGTCGTCGGCCAACATGATGCCGACCACCGACCCCGTGCCGCCGGACACGGCGGTCGAGGAGCAGCCGGTGCCGGCCGATTCGGTGCTGTATCCCACCGATCCGGCGTGCGTCCCCGCGCCGCAGTATCCGCGCATCAGCTACGACGCGGTGTACCCGTCGGGGCACCCGCTGGCCGGGCGGCCCATCCTGAACATGATGAAGGGCGACACCATCGTGTGGTCCGACATCAGCGCCATCATCACCGGGCCCAGCCGCGGCGACTTCCCCGCGAGCTCGTTCGCCAACCCCGGCGTGCCCGTGTACCCGGACCGGCTGCGGCCCTTCCGCGAGCACACGGTGATCTTCCACGACGAGGCGGGGCTGGTGCAGGCGTTCGACTCGATCTACCGCAGCCAGCAGTTCAAGTTCACGCTGGCCGGCGGCCGCGACGCCTTCGCCATCAACTACGGCACCGGCGGCATCGGCTCGGAGATCCTGGCCAACCGCTTCGGGCTGGGCCCGATGTGGAAGTGCAACGACTGCAAGTTCGAGGAGTTCTTCCTCTCCTCCTGGGCGGTGGGCGACCCGGCGATGGTGGTCGACGTTCCCGCCGCGGCGGACTTCGACCCCAGCCATCCGCCGGCGCCGGGGCCGCGGGCGACGAAGGCGTTCTTCCCCGACGACCCGAGCAACGTCTTCCACAGCTACATCAACGACCACGTGAAGATCCGCAACATCCACGCAGGTCCCAAGGAGCACCACATCTTCCACCTGCACGCCCACCAGTGGATGAACACGCCCAACGACTCGCTGTCGAACTACAAGGACAGCCAGGCGATCGGGCCGGGGGCGGGCTTCACCTACGAGATCACCTACGGCGGCTCGGGGAACCGCAACGACACGCCGGGCGACGCCATCTTCCACTGCCACTTCTACCCCCACTTCGCGCAGGGGATGTGGGGGCTGTGGCGCAACCACGACGTGTTCGAGGCGGGCACGGTGCTGGACGCAGACGGCCGCCCCGCGGCGGGCTCGCGCGCGCTGCCCGACGGCGAGATCGCGGCCGGGACGCCGATTCCCGCGGTGGTGCCCATTCCCACCTACGCGCTGGCGCCGCTCCCGGCCGACACCATGCCGGGGTACCCGTTCTACATCCCGGGCGTGGCCGGGCACCGGCCGCCGCAGCCGCCGCTGGACCTGGCCTTCGACGGCGGGCTGCCGCGGCACGTGGTGACGGGCGGGGTGGCCACCTTCCCGGCGCTGAACACGCGTGACTTCAGCAAGCACGACTCGCTGCTGGCGGTGAACTTCCTGCCCAACAACGGGACGCCGCTGGAGCAGGCCGCCATGCGCTTCCACGCGCGCACCGGCTACAGCACGCCCATCGCCGGGCAGTGGACCACCTACGGGACCTTCGAGACCAACGGCCTGCCGCCCGCGCCGGGCGCGCCCTTCGCCGACCCGTGCGGGATCCGCGGGGTGCGCATGGGCGACTCGACCGACTACAAGGCGGCGGGGTTCCAGATCACCGCGTTCTACAACAAGGCGCGCTGGTCGTTCAGCCAGCACCGCATGTTCGGGCTGTGGGCCGACGTGGACAGCTTCCGCACGCAGGCCAAGGCGCCGGAGCCGCTCTTCTTCCGCGCCCGCAACAACGCGTGCCTCACCTACCACCTGGTGAACCTGATCCCCGGCGAGTACAACGTTGACGACTTCCAGGTGCAGACGCCCACCGACATCATCGGGCAGCACATCCACCTGGTGAAGTTCGACGTGACCAGTTCCGACGGCTCGGCCAACGGGTGGAACTACGAGGACGGCGCGCTGGCCCCCGACGCCGTGCGGGCCTCCATCCGCGCCATCCGCCGCCAGAACGGGTGCACCGGGCTGGACTCGGGTGATGCGAGGGACGGGACCGCGACCTGCCCGGTCGCACGGCCGCACCCGTACTTCACCGCCGAGGTGGGCGCGCAGGAGAACATCCAGCGCTGGTGGGTCGACGCCGTGCCGCGGGGCGGGGGGCGGAGCACGCCGCTGCCCACCGTGTTCACGCACGACCACTTCGGCCCCAGCACCCACCAGCAGACCGGGCTGTACGCCGGGCTGCTGCCGGAAGATGCCACCACCACCTGGCGCGACCCGGAGAACGGCCGGATCTTCGGCACCCGCTTCGACGGGGGGCCGACGAGCTGGCGCGCCGACGTGCTGTATCCCGACAGCCGCCAGAGCTACCGCGAGTTCGGCATCCAGATCGCCGACTTCTCGCTGGCGTACGGGCGCGAGGGCTTCAGCGGGAACACCGCCACGGGAACGGGAACGGTGGACGTGCCGGTGACGGAGGCGGGCACCTCCGACAGCCGCGTCGCCTTTATCGGCCCGGCCATCAAGGTGCAGTACCCCATCAACCCGCCGGGGAAGGACGAGGCGGGGATCCACGACCTGCTGCGGCCGCCGCTGGCGCGGGGGATCTGCCCCAACCACATCGACACGCCGCCGTGCCCGGAGCTCATCGCGCTCGACGATCCCGGCACGATGCTGATCAACTACCGCAACGAGCCGCTGGCGCTGCGCGTGCGCGATCCGGCCGGCAACTCGCAGGCGGGCGGCGTGCAGGGCGACCTGTCGCTGGCCTACGCCGACACCGTGGTGCGCGCCGACGCGCGCCTGAACGCGCCGGGGCCGTACGGGCGCCGCGTGGGCGAGCGCGACCGCGACCCCTTCACCCCGCTGCTCAGGACGTACGAGGACGACCGCATCCTCATCCGCCTGCTGGTGGGCGCGCACGAGGAGGGGCACAACTGGGGGATCAGCGGCTCGCGCTGGCTGTTCGAGCGGCTGGCGCCCAACTCCGGGTTCCGCGCCGGGCAGATGGCGGGGATCAGCGAGTGGCACGAGTTCGCGCTGAACCCGCTGCCGGGGAACGGGCGCGACAGCGTGGCCGACTACCAGTACCGGGGCGGCAGCGCGGTCGACGACCAGTGGAACGGGCAGTGGGGCGTCATCCGCTCGTACCGCCGCCCGCGCGGCGACCTGCTGCGGCTGACCACCGCGCGGCCGCTGGCCACCTCGGCCGAGATGGCCGACCTGGACGCCGCGGCGGGGCGCGCGGCCACCATCGACGGGGCGGTGGCCTTCCGCTCGGCGTCGACCTTCCCCGACCCGAACGACTCCACCACCTGGACGGGCGACGTGGCCACGCTCGACGCCAGCGAGCCCACGGTGACCCAGGCCAAGGCGGCCGAGTTCGACGCCGGGACCGCCACCGAGGCCGACAGCACCGCGGCCGGGTACGGCACCGACGCCGAGGGCGGCGTGAGCAACGTGGAGGTGTTCGAGTACGACGCCAGCAGCGGCACCGAGTACGTGGCAACCGAGGGGGCGACTCCCGAGGCCACGGACGCGAAGCTGCAGCCCAGCACCGAGGCGCCCGCGGCCGAGGCGCCGGAGGGAAGCACCACGTACAAGAGCCAGCCCAGCCCGAACGTGGGCTTCTGGGGCGTGTGCCCGCGCGTGGCGCCGCTCCGGGTGTACGAGATCAGCGCCATCCCGGCGTCCATGCTGCCGGGCGGGAAGCTGGTGTACAACACGCGCACCTCGCGCGGCGGGCCGCTGAACGACCCCACGGCGGTGGTCTACGTCTACGACGCCGACCTGATGCGGGGCCGGGTGCCGGCCAACCCCGAGCCGCTGGTGATGCGCGCCAACGCGGGCGACTGCGTGCTGGTGCGCCTGCGCAACCGGCTGCCGGCGACCCTTCCCGACCTGGACGGGTGGAACACCCTGCCCATGATCGTGGACCAGTTCAACGCCAACCACGTCGTTCCGTCGTCGCTGGTGGGGCTGCACGCGCAGCTGGTGACGCTCGACGTGCAGAACTCCGACGGCTCGTCGATCGGCATCAACCAGAACACCACGGTGCCCCCGGGCAAGTGGCGCTGGTACCAGTGGTACGCGGGCACGGTGTACCCGGGCACGCGGGGGATCTCGCTGGTGGCGCGCCCGGCCGAGTTCGGCGCCATCAACCTGATCTCGTCGGACCGCATCCAGCACTCCAACAAGGGCGCCATCGCCGGTCTGATCGTGGAGCCGAAGGGAAGCCAGTGGGTGACGGACCCGGGGACGCGCGCCTCGGCCACCATCCGCCGCAGCGACGGCACCACGCTCTTCCGCGAGCAGGTGCTGCTCTTCCAGAACGACGTGAACCTGCGCTTCGGCAGCGCGGTGGACCTGCCGGTGGAGAACTGCTCGCACCCCGATCCCGACGCCGACCCCGGGCTGTGCGCGGGGCGGACGGGAATCGTCACCGCGCACTACAACGCGGGCGACCCGGTGCCCAACCTGGCGCGCGAGGAAGATCCCGAGGACTCGGGGCAGAAGGGGCTGAACTACCGCACGGAGCCGCTCTGGTTCCGCAAGGGCTTCTCGCCCGACGCAACGCTGGGCTTCACCCGCAACCTGGACCTGCACGCGGTGCTGCAGGGAGATTCGGCGCAGACGCCGATCTTCCGGGCGGCGCCGGGGCAGGCGGTGCGGCTCCGGGTGCTGGAGCCGGGCGGGCACGCGCGCAACCACGTGTTCAACCTGCACGGCCACATCTGGGAGCAGGAGCCGTACGCCGACAGCTCGCGGGTGATCGCCAGCAACCCCTTCAGCGAGTGGAAGGGCGCGCGCGACGGCCACGGCCCGGGCGACCACTTCGACATCCTGCCCAGGCACGGGGCGGGCGGCGTGAACCACCTGCCGGGCGACTTCCTGTTCCGCGACCAGGGGTCGTTCGGGTTCGACGGCGGGATCTGGGGGATCATGCGGGTGCGCGGAACGGCGGCGCCGTACGGCGGCGACGACCCCGGCCCGGCCCCCGGCCCCAGCTGCACCATCGATCCGGAAAGCGGCATGACCGTGTGCACCGGCGGATGACGATCCGGGACGGCCGCTGACGTGAACCTTCACCCCGGCCCGCGGAGATCTCCGCGGGCCGGGCTTTTTGCTAATTATACCATTTCCTTAAGCTGATTGTGCAGAATAGATGTTCCGCAGGTACTCGTAGCCGGTGATGGAGGCGAGAGTTTCGTTGGAGTAGTTGCGAAGGATCGTGGCCACACGCTCCTTCAGCGCGGCGAGGTCGGCGGGCA